>JAEXNS010000207.1 GCA_023439605.1 Bacillota bacterium
TTAAAGCAAAATAACCCTTTTTATTATTTGTTATATTTTCCTCTAAAGCTATTAGTAAAAGAGGAAAAAACGCAGTTACATCATGAAAATGATTAAAAAATATGTTATATGATTGAAATCCAGAAAAAGCATATAGCAAACCAGCTATTATCGCTATGTTGTCATTTAAAATAAATTTTTTTATGTATGCGTACGCTGTCAATGAAGCAAAAGCATATTTTAAAGCGAGTAAAATAGGCATTAAATACAGAACTATATCTGTAGGGAAAGGCAGTGTCAACCAAAAAAATGGACTACCTAAAAGATAAAAAGAGTATGAACCAATGAAGTTTGCACCCAAGTCTGTTCCCCAATCCCAGAAAAATTGTCCATTTCTTACGGCGTCATGAGCATGATAATAAAAAGGAATTTGCTGTGCATTAAAATCTCCATAAAAAGTAAGATATCCTTTATTGTATATTAACAAAGGAATCATAATTACAAGAAAAACAAAAAAAGCAATAAAAAAAGATTGTACATATTTTGATTTTCTTTTTTCTATTAGTGTTAAATCCGAGATACTCAATTAAAATCACCACTCCTGTTATTTTTAAATTTATACTAATATGAAATAGGATTGTTGAAATAATTCCAAACCTTTATATTCATGTTTTGTAGCTTTTGAAGCCAAGATTTTTTAAAAATCTAGTTATTATTCATCCATATTTATAGGGTGGAGATATTTTACTGAAGGTTCAGGGCGACCGAAAAGCCCGGTCGACTCCACAGAGTCGAAACTCCTGTAAAAGCGTAAACTTTCATTTTAGAGGTTGAATAGTAACATTTTATTGATTATTTAAATTCATTTTAGTATTATATATCTTAAGAAATAGATTAAATCATAACTATATTTGTAAAAACACCTGCTTTTGTTATATCTATAAATCCATAAGATGGTTGCATGGAATCTCTAGGTTGTGAGCAACTTCCAGGATTTAAGATGTAAAAATCATCTTCATACAAATTATATTTAAAATGAGTGTGACCATATAGTATGATATTTGCATTTGAAAATTTTGCGGCATTTTTTATACTATCTAGTCCATATTTTACATTGTATAAATGACCATGTGTTGCAAATATTTTATTTTTACCATCTATATCAATGACTAACTTTTCGTTTGAATCTGTAGAAATATCACAATTACCACTTACGCTATAAATTTCCTTAAAAGGATATAGTTGTCTTATTAATGATACTTCACGAGCACCATCGCCTAAATGTATAAACATTTCAGCAGAAATGTTTTGTTCAATTATTTTTTTTAGAACATTCACATTTCCATGAGAATCAGAAAAAATAATTATTCTCATATAAATCATCTCCATATTTTTTATTTTCTATAGACAACTTTAAAATTATATCATATAATAATTATAAAAACAATGAAAATATGAATTATTTGATTACTAATGGATATAAAATATGAATATTAATTAAATTTTAATCAAATTTTAATAAATTTTATTATTTTTTTATGGCAATATATTCAGACATAGTGTATAATTATATTAATGAAAATGTTTATAAAATAAAATATAAGAACAAAAGTTTAAGCAATTTAAAAATTCACAAAAAAGAAATTAAGGAGAGATTTTATGGAACATGAAGAAAGAAAACCAATTAATTTAAGCAAAGCAATAAAAAAAGAGAGTATTCAAAAAGAAGATCAACCAATAAGAGAGATGTATCCAGATTATACTTCTATAAACTATGAGGAACAATTAAAAAAAGAATACTCTCATTTGCAAAAAGAAGCTCAGCCCTATACACAAACCATCAATAAACCATATAGAGAGATGGAGCCTCAATATAGTAATCAAACTTATCAAGTGGGGCAGGAATATAAAAACATCCCACCTGTTCAGCCACAAAATGTATCAAACCCACCAGTTAAAAAAGCAAGTACAAATTATTATGATTATTCAACTCAAAATCAAACTAAATATTGTAAGCATTGTGGTGGAATAATTCCAATAGATGCAGTTGTATGTACAATTTGTGGTAGGCAGGTAGAATCACTTTCTGCTTCACCAGGTGCACAAAATCAAATTTATGTTAATAATTCTAGTAATACAAGTATTAATATTGCACCAAGAATAAGTCCTAAAAGCAAAACGGTGTCATTAGCGTTGAATATTTTAGGCTTTTTTGGATTAGCTGGGTTACATCGTTTATATGCAGGTAAAATAGTTTCTGGTTTACTATATTTATTTACATGGGGTTTTTTTGGAGTTGGTACTCTCATAGATTTAATTAAAATATTATCAAATACCTTTACAGATTTTACTGGTTCTATAATAAAAGATAATTAAAATAATCCCCATTCAATTTAGAATGGGGATTAAATTATTTTTTGGATGTTTTATTTGTAACTTTTCCTTTACCTTTTTTAATTGTAGTTTTTATTGTTGTGGTTTGTGTTGGTGCTGTTGTTGTAATTGATGTTTGTGGTACGGTTGTATTTTGTGGTGTTGTAGTAACAACTGATTCTGGAGTTGTTGTGACTTGTAGTTGTGTAACAGTGGTTTCTGGACTAGTTATAGTTTCAGATGTTGTAGTTGTTGTTTCAGTTGCTGGTATTGCTTGGATGTGGGGTTTTAATACAGCATAATGATGAAAATCAAAACTAAGTTTATCATATGGATAAGCTTGAGCTATTTTACTCCAATCATTTATACATGCATCTAAACCATCATAAACATAAGTTATCTCTTCAGGAATATATGAGTTAACAGGATTAAATTCTGCTATACTAGTTATATATTTATTATGTTTAATAGAAAAATTCATTTCATGAGAAATGTGTTCAACTACTGCAGATTTCCAATAATTCATTACACAAATTCCATCTGAACCATTAGCAATTAATCTTTCCAATGTATTCAAACTTACTAGATCATACCAATATGGTATGCATTGCAGTAAAAAGAGATTCTGTTGTTTTGTATAATTATAAACTTGTTCCATGGTATTTGCATAAGTATTAAATAAAGAAGCACTAGTATAATCAGTCCAATTGGAAGCTAAATATGGTTCTATATCTAAAACAACACCTTTTATTCTATAAACTTCTGCCACACTATTGTTATAATTAACTAAGTAGTTTATATGTTGTATTATGGTATTTGGAGAAGTGAACCATGTAGGGTCTCCTATTAAGTAAAAAACTTCTATGTTTGCACTTCGCATTTTACTTACATAATTTTTTATATTTTCTTTGTTGTTAGTCCAATACCAACTTTCGATATATTGATATATAGTTTTTACATTTAATTTTTGAGTATCATTTATTAATTCGGTTGAGTTTTGTTCGATTAGAACATTTTCAGGGTTCCAAGCAAACATGCCTTTGTTTTTATTAATAGAATTTGAGTTTTCATATGCAAATGATGTTATTGTAATATTTGAGATTAAAATTGCCATGATTGTTAATAATGATATAATGATATGTTTTTGTTTTTTTAATAAATGCATTGGCACCACCCCTTTACAGATGTATATAAATGTTATACTTTGTTTGTTACTTTATTATATCACATTATAATATATATGTCAATATGACTGTAAAATAATATTTTATAAAGTTCAAAAACGTTATATTCAACAAAAATAAAGGATTTTTTCTATAAAAAAATAACCTTTTCTTTATAGAAAAGGTTATTTTAAAAATAATTATAAAATTATTTGATTTCGATTGTAGCACCTGAAGCTTCAAGTTTTGCTTTAAGTTCTTCAGCGTCAGCTTTTGAAGTACCTTCTTTAACTGCTTTTGGTAAACCTTCAACAAACTCTTTAGATTCTTTTAAGCCAAGACCCATAACATCTTTGATAGCTTTAATAACGTTCATTTTAGCTTCGCCAAATGAAGTCATAACTACGTCAAATTCTGTTTTTTCTTCTGCAACAGCACCAGCAGCAGCAGGAGCAGCAGCAACAGCAGCTGTTACACCAAATTCTTCTTGAATAGCTTCTACTAATTCAGCTAATTCTAATACTGATAGGGCTTTGATTTCTTCTATAAACTTTAATGTTTTTTCTGAAGCCATGATAATATTTCTCCTTTAAGATAATAAATTTTTTTATTTTTGTTTGAATGATTAATTATGCTGCATCTCCTGATTTACTGTCAACAACAGCTTGAAGAATAGCAGCAAGTTTTTGCATAGGACCTTGTAAAGCACCAACAAGTTGTGATAAAAGAATATCTTTTGATGGTATTTTTGATAAAGCCATAACAGATTTTTCATCATAAATGTCTTTGTCAATAAATCCAGCTTTTAGATTAAATTTATCTTTTGCGTCTTTTGCAAAATTACCTAGAATTCTTGCAGCAGCAGTTTGATCTTCATAAGAAATCGCTATTGCTGTTGTACCTTCTAAGTAACCTTCTAAACCTTCGATACCTGCATTTTTAAGAGCAAATTTCAATAGAGAATTTTTTTCAACTGAATATTCGATTCCAGCTTCACGCAATTCTTTACGTAGCTTTGTATCTTCTTCAACAGTAATACCCTTGTAATCAACAAGAACACCGGCACAAGATTTTTTTAATTTTTCAGTAAGCAAATCAACTTTGGCTTGTTTTGCTTCTAAAACCTTAGCACTTGGCATTTTATTCACCTCCAAATTTAATAATAAACACTTTAAATGACTACAATTTTGTAATCACAGCTTAATTTATTAAATCGTATTTATTTCTAAAAATGAGAATAAAAAAACCTTCTTATAACGAAGAAGGTAAATAAAAAGTCATAACTTTAAATTAAATACATTCCTCGGTTGGATTTACTGTCACCAACTGTCTTTAGAATACGATTTATAAAATGTGAGAACTCACGTTGTTCATTATAACACCAAAACTTTAATATGTCAATAACATAAAAAGGGAATAAACAAAAATTTTAAATCGAAAATTTTAAATTTTTGAAAATTCTATTGACTTATAGATAAAAAATATGTTATATTTATAGTACCTCTTTTGAGGTCTATTTTTTTGCGCATTTTTTTATGTAAATAATTTAGTTCCTCATTTTCTAGAGGGAGGCAAAAGACCGGTAATTTATTTACCAATACTTAATTAAATTTTCTATTTTATTTAAGTATAAAATTTCGTCAGGAGGTGCCGATAATATGAGAGTTAAGGTGACATTGGCTTGTACAGAATGCAAGCAACGTAATTACAACACCAAGAAAAACAAAAAAAATGACCCTGACAGACTTGAAATGACTAAACATTGCAAGTTCTGTAGAAAGCATACTCAACACAGGGAAACAAAGTAATGGAGGTCATGTTATGTCAAAAGATGAATTGAAAACTGAAAAAAAATCAGAAAAAAAATCTGAAAAGACCTCAAAATCCTCAACAAAGGATACAAAAAAACAACCCAATAAAGTTGCAAAATATTTTAAAGATTTAAAAAGTGAATTTAAAAAAGTAGTTTGGCCTACTAAAAAACAAATTTTCAATAATACAGGAGTAGTGTTGGTTACCATTACTATTTTGGGGCTTTTTGTAGGCGGACTAGATGCAGTTTTATTGAAATTTTTACAAATAATCTTAAATCGATAAACTACAAGGAGGAAAGTAAATGTCAGAAGCAGCAAAATGGTATGTAATTCACACTTATTCAGGCTATGAGAATAAGGTAGCACAAAACATTGAAAAAGTAGTGGAAAACAGAAAGCTTCACGACTTGATCCTTGAGGTTAGAGTGCCTACGGAAAAGGTAACTGAAATTCATGACGGTAAAACAAAGGAAGTTGAAAGAAAAACTTTTCCTGGATATGTTCTTTTAAAAATGGTTTATACAGATGATTCATGGTATGTAGTAAGAAATACAAGAGGTGTGACTGGATTTGTGGGGCCAGCTTCAGAACCAACTCCTTTATCCGAAAGGGAAGTAGAGGCTTTGGGTGTTAACATAAACAGAATTGAAGTTGATTTTGCAGAGGGTGAAAGTGTAACTGTTGTAGGTACTGCAATGGATGGATTTGTAGGAGTTGTTAAAAAAGTCAATGTAGAAGAAGGCATTGTTGATGTTTTGGTTTCTATGTTTGGTCGTGAAACACTCGCAACATTAAGTTTAAATCAAGTTGTTAAACTTAATAAATAAAAAGTAAATTAATACGCAAAAAAATCAAATAATTCGAATAATTGTTTTGATTATGTTTAAATAGTGCAAATAACATAATCTTATAAGTGGGAGAGGTAAAATAATATTCTATTACCTCGTGTACACCACAATATGGAGGTGCAAATCAATATGGCACAAAAAGTTGTTGGCTATATTAAGCTACAAATTAATGCAGGTAAAGCTACACCTGCTCCACCAGTTGGGCCTGCTCTTGGTCAACATGGTGTAAACATCATGGCTTTTACAAAAGAATTTAACGAAAGAACAAAAAATGATATTGGTTTAGTTATACCAGTAGTAATTACTGTTTACGCTGACCGTACATT
Source organism: Bacillota bacterium (assembly GCA_023439605.1). GTDB lineage: Bacteria > Bacillota > Clostridia > Oscillospirales > Ruminococcaceae > JAEXNS01. Next base: position 6,504 of record JAEXNS010000207.1, read on the forward strand.
TTCTTTTATCACAAAAACTCCTCCTGCAGCTGTTTTAATCAAAAAAGCTTGCGGAATTGAAAGTGGTTCAGGAGTTCCAAACAAAACTAAAGTTGCAAAAATTACTAAAGATCAAATAAAAGCAATTGCTGAACAAAAAATGCCTGATTTAAATGCTGGTAGTATAGAAACGGCTATGAGCATGATAGCTGGTACTGCTCGTTCAATGGGCGTTACAGTAATAGATTAATTAAAATTATATGTACAAAAGTACGTATGTTATCTAATGGTGGGAGGAACGCTTTCCGCTAGCTGAAATTGCGTTTTAGCAATTCAGTATCACCACTTTATAGGAGGATAAATATGAAACACGGAAAAAAATATGTTGATAGTTTAAAAGCTATTGACACTACTAAAGCTTATGAGTCTATGGAAGCTCTTGATTTAGCTTGCAAAAATGCTAAAGCTAAATTTGATGAAACTATAGAAGTTCACGTTCGTCTTGGTGTTGACTCAAGACATGCTGATCAACAGGTTAGAGGTGCAGTTATACTTCCAAATGGTACTGGTAAAAAAGTAAGAGTTTGTGTATTCTGTAAAGAAGAAAAATACGATGCTGCAAAAGAAGCTGGTGCTGAATTTGTTGGTGGCCAAGATCTTGTAGATAAAATCGTAAAAGAAAACTGGATGGATTTTGATGTAGTTATTGCTTCACCTGACATGATGGGATTAGTTGGTCGTTTGGGTAAGGTTTTAGGTCCTAGAGGATTAATGCCAAACCCAAAAGCAGGAACAGTAGCACCAGATGTTGCTAAAGCAGTTGCTGAGGCAAAAGCTGGTAAAATCGAATATCGTCTTGATAAAACAAACATTATACATTGTCCAATTGGAAAAGCTTCATTTGGTGCAGAAAAATTAGAACAAAACTTTACAACACTTTTAGAAGCTATTGTAAAAGCTAAACCATCTGCAGCAAAAGGAACATACTTAAAATCTTGTGTTGTTACTTCTACTATGGGAGTTGGAATACAAGTTTCTACAAATAAGTTTAGTTCTTAATTAATTTAGTAAAAGGATGGATTTTTATCCATCCTTTTTTTGAAAAATAAATTAAATTAATGCAAATATAAACTTAATGTTGATATTATGTTATATTCAAACGTTAAAGATAAAACTTACGATTTTGTAGAAGTTTTGCTTCTGCTGAGTAAACTTGGTTTTCTAGTCACCATGGTCTTTGCAAAACATCTTTCATTAAAATGGGGCTGAATAGTAATGATATTATTATAAATATAAGGGTTTAGATTTAATATTTATTTAATAAAATTTATAATTTATTGTGTAAACATTAAATTTAAACATTTGATTTATTTTTGAAATTCAACTTGAATTATTGTAAAAAATATGATAAAATATATAGATATGAATTATTAGAATTAATTTTTTATCTGTAAAGGAGCACCGTTTATATGTCAAAAATAAGAGTAGCTATAATTTTTGGAGGAACTTCTAACGAATATGAAACATCACTTTCTTCCGCAGCAAATATTATAGAAAATATACCAAAAGATAAATATGAAGTTATATGTATAGGAATAACAAAAAAAGGCAGATGGTTTTATTATCCTGGAGATGCTGAAGATATAAAAAATAATAAATGGGATAAA
>JAEXNS010000236.1 GCA_023439605.1 Bacillota bacterium
AGCTACAAGTGGTCTTGACGTAATAAATGCTTTAGAAATAAGAAAAATGATAAAGAAATTGGCAGCAGAAGAGGGAATGTCATTTTTGTTGAGCTCTCATAATATGCTTGAAATAGAATATGTATCAGATAGAGTGGGTATCATTACGAACGGAAATCTTATGGCAATGGGAAATGTAGAAGAGTTAAAACAAAGATATAATGTTAGCAACTTAGAAGAAGTTTTTGAAAAGGTGGTGCAAGAAAATGAAATTCTTTAATCTTCTAAAAAAGGAATTAAAAGAACTAATAAATATGCAAATGATTTTAGGGCTTATTATTTCATGTTCTGTTTTTGTTATGATGGGTCAATTTATGAGTAACACCATGAATAAAATTGAAGAATCAAATGGTGAAATAAGATTGTCAGATAGTGATAATACTGAATTTACTCAAAGTTTGATTAAGGCAATAGAAGGTGCAGGAACAAAGGTTGTTAAAGTGGACACGCCAAATGAGGACAGGGCAAAAGCACTTGAGGAGTTGGATATTTCAAATCTGATAATTATACCTCAAGGATTTACGGAAAATGTTTTGGAAAATAAAGAAATGTCGGATATAGAATTTGTTTCAGCCATTTCTAGCACTTCTCTTGCTTCGCAAATGTCATCTATGTCATATTCAACGGTAGTGAGTATAATACAAACAGCAGTAAAGCAAACTTTACTTTTAGAAAAATATGAATTTACAAATGAAGAACTTATGCATATAGAGACACCTGTAAAATTAAATGAAGTAACAGTTGTTAAAAACAAATTTGCAGATATAAGCTCTACTTCTTTAATGTCGTTTATTCAGTCTCAAGGAATTTTGATTCCTATGGTTGTGTTCATTATTTTGGTTTATTCTTCTCAAATGATAGTAGCTGCTATATCTACAGAAAAAATAGATAAGACTTTAGAAACACTCCTTTCTGCTCCAGTATCAAGATTATCTGTAGTATTTGCAAAAATGCTTGCTGCTGCTGTGGTAGCTTTGATAAGTTCAGGGGTATATATGTTTGGCTTTGGAAGTTACATGGGTTCTATGATGGGAAATGTAAATTCAGGTGAAGTCGCAAGTATGGTTGGAGAAGCTATGTCAACAAATGAAGCACTTACTTATCTAGGTCTTGAACTTAGTGTAGGCAGCTATGTTTTGATAGGTTTGCAAATGTTTATGACTATTTTAATAGGTTTATCCGTTTCAATGATGCTTGGTGCAATGGTTGATAATGTTAAGTCGGCACAAACTATAATATTTCCTGTTATGATTACTGCTATGGCACCTTTTATAGTAACTATGTTTGCAGACGTTTCTGAACTATCTATTTTTGTTAAGATACTATTATATATAATTCCTTTTACCCACACATTTATGTCATCTAGTAATTTGATATTTGGAAATTACTCAGCTTTTTGGTTTGGATTATTGTATCAGGTTGTATTTTTTGCAATTTGTATGATTTTGGTATTGAAACTATTTACCTCAGATAAAATATTTACTATATCACTAAATTTCGGACAAAAGAAAAAAATGAAAATTCATAAATAAAAAAACTTCGTCTTCTTAATTAAAAGAAGACGAAGTTTTTATTATCCGTTATTTATTTTTTCAGCTAAGTCATTTAAGTACATCCAACGTTCCATTTTTTCCTCTAAGAGTTTTTCTAAATCCTCTTTTTCATGAGTTAATCTTTCTAGTTCTGAATAATTACTTGCGTTTTTCTCGATTTCTATTTCAGTTTTTTCTATGTTTTTTTCAATTTCCGATATAGTCGTGTCTATAGTTTCATACTCTCTTTTTTCATTAAATGAAAATTTTGCTTTTTGAGGTTTTGCTTCTCTAGTTGTATTATTTCTAGGCTTTTTTTCTTCGTTTTTATTTTCATTTTGAGTTGGAGTTAAGTCTTCAATGCTATCTAAGTAATCGCTATAACCGCCTATATATTTTTGTATTTCGCCATTTTCTGAAAAGGCCCATATATCATTTACAACCTTATCTAAAAAATATCTGTCATGAGACACTGCTATTACAGCACCTTGAAAAGTTTCAAGATAATCTTCTAAAATAGTTAAGGTTTGTATATCTAAATCATTTGTTGGCTCATCAAGCAATAGTATATTTGGTGCTCCCATAAGTATTTTTAGTAAAAACAATCGCTTTTTTTCACCACCTGAAAGCTTTTTTATAATATTCCATTGTAAGTCAGGTGGGAATAGAAATTTTTCTAGCATTTGAGAGGCAGTAAGTGTTTTTTCAGGAGTAACTATTGCGTTTGATACATTTTTTATGTAATCAATAACACGCATATTTTCATCCATTTCATCGCACTCTTGAGAAAAGTATCCTATATTTACGGTTTCACCTACAACTAGTTCTCCGGAGTCTGGTGTTAAAATTTGATTAATAATTTTTAAAAGAGTTGATTTACCGCATCCATTTGGTCCGATAATACCTATTCTAGAATTTTTTAAAATTATATGATTGAAATCAGTAATAAGATTTTTGTCATTAATTTTTTTTGAAATGTTTTTTAATTCAATTGTTTTTTTACCAAGTCTTGAAGACATAGAATCTAATTCTAATTTTTCACTTTGAACAGGAATACTTCTTAATTTTAAACTTTCAAATTTTTCTATTCGGGATTTGCTTTTTGTTCCTCTGGCACGTGGTCCACGTTGCATCCATTCTAATTCTTTTCGAAATAAAGATTTATTTTTTCTTTCTGTGCCTAAATCCATGGCCTCTCTTTCTTGCTTTAATTCTAAAAATTTGCTGTAATTTGCATTATAAGAATAAAGAGAACCATTATCTATTTCTATTATTTTATTTGAAATTCTATCTAAAAAATATCGGTCATGGGTTATCATAATTATAGCACCGTTGTATTTTTTTAAATATGATTCAAGCCAATTTACCATTTCACTATCTATATGATTTGTAGGTTCGTCTAAAATAAGTACATCGGAGGGTTTAATAAGTGCAGTTGCTATAGAAACCCTCTTTTTTTCTCCACCTGAAAGAGTGGATATTTTTTTGTCAAAATCATTTATTCCCAATTTGTTTAAAATGGATTTGGCTTCATAAACCTTTAGTTCCTTATCTTTATGAGAAAAATCCTTAAAAACCTGCTCTATTATAGTTAAATCGTCATTGAAATCTGGGTTTTGTGGTAAATATGAAATAGTTAATCCTTTTGATTTAGTCAAAGTTCCCGAGTCGGGGTCTATTACAGAGGACAATATTTTTAAAAAAGTGGATTTCCCTGTTCCGTTGATGCCTAAAACACCTATTTTATCACCAGTGTTTAAATAAAATGAAATGTTATCAAGTAATTTTTTTTCAACGTAACTTTTAGTTATTTTTTCAGCTGTTAATAATATCAAATAAACCATCCTTAATAGATTATAATTTATAACAATGCGTTTATGCGTTGTCTTGAACTATTTAAGTATACTATAAATAAAGGTAAATATCAACGTTTTACATAAAATAATTAATATAAAAGCGTAAATACTTATTTATGATTTGAAAATGTAGCTAAAAGGCTCAGTATTTGTGCTGACTTGATTTACAAGCTTTTTTCAGAAAAAAGTGATATTCTTAACGGATACATTGTCCCAGAATATGATATCCTTCATAAGAGAATCTAACTCTAGGCTATTTTGTCGTTTTACTAATATAAAAATTGGATTAAAATACAAATTGACACTTTATAAGCTTTATGATATCATAAATATTGTTATGAAAAATAAATGTTACTATTAAGCCTTTAAAGGGAACCTTTACGATTTTACAGGAGTTTCGACTCTGCGGAGTCGACCAGGTTTTCTTGTTATCCTAGACCTTAGGTAAAACATCTTTGACTTAAACATATAGCTTAATTGTAACTAAAGAGGTATAAAAATCTCAAAATTTACATAAAATATCTTGAATTATCAATGTAAATATGCTATAGTTAATTTATTAATCATATAATTTTTCTTTTATAGGTAAGGTGAAGGAGGTTTTTATGAAAAAAACTAAAAAAATCGATAATATCAATGAGCTTGAATTTGCTGTTTTCTGTATTGAAAATGTAGCTAAAAAGCTTGGGGTTGGTGCTGACATGGTTTATAAGCTTTTTTCAGAAAAAAGTGATATTCTAAACGGATACATTATCCCAGAATATGATATTCTTCATACACAAAGCAAAGAATACATTGTTGATGATATTCTTGATCTGATGAGAGAGAGGAATGTCGGAATATGATTTTATATCATGGATCTTATATTAGTATTGAGACTCCAGACCTAAACCATTCCAGAAAAAATGTTGATTTTGGTGCTGGTTTCTACGTAACACCTATATATGATCAAGCTAAGAAG
>JAEXNS010000237.1 GCA_023439605.1 Bacillota bacterium
GGGAATAATGGTCTTAATGGTCTATCTACAGCTCTTCCGAAAAGAATTGCATTTTCTGAAGGTCTACCTTCTCTTTTTATAAATCCACCTGGTATTTTACCAACTGCATATAATCTTTCTTCATAATCTACTGAAAGAGGGAAAAAATCAATTCCTTCTCTTGGTTTCGCACTTGCTGTTACATTTGCCATAACAACAGTTTCTCCATATCTAACCCAACATGAACCATTTGAAAGTTCACATGTTTTGCCTGTTTCAACTGTAAAAGGTCTGCCAGCGAAAGTTGTTTCAAATACTTTGTAATTATTAAACATAAAGTTCCTCCATTTTGATAATTATTTCTGGCAGCAGGCTTAGCATTAAATAAAATAATATTGATAAATTATTACATAATATTATTTTATTTAGTGCTAAAAGCTACCGCCAACATTAAACATTTAAATTAAATTAAAAGGCAGAAAAAAATTCTGCCTTTTAAAATGAATTTTACTTACGGATACCTAATTTTGCGATAATCGCACGATATCTTTCAACGTCTTTCTTCATAAGATAGTTTAGAAGATTACGTCTGTGTCCTACCATTTTTAAAAGACCTCTTCTTGAGTGATGATCTTTTTTGTGAAGCTTCAAGTGACCTGTAAGATCATTTATTCTCTTAGTTAAGATAGCAATCTGAACTTCTGGAGAACCAGTATCATTTTCATGAGTTTTGTTAGCTTCGATAACTGCATTTTTTTCTTCTTTTAATAACATGATTTCACCTCTTTAAATATTTAGACTATAAACATAGAATAAGGTAGGTAAAATTCCGAAATCGGCTTTATCCTTAAACCAAGTAAATAGCACAATTAAAATTATATCATAAAATTATTTTTTTGTAAATACATATTGTAAAAATTTTATTTAATAATTTTACCACGTGATTTTTTCTTTGACTGTACAGGTTTTTCACTACCACCTTTATCTTGAAATAGCTTTTCTTCATTTTCATCATTCTGTAACTCACCTGGTACAGGTTGACCTATTTTATCATAATAAGGTTTTATAACATATTTCATTATTATAGGATATATGTTGAATGCAATAATAAAACCCATACAAGATAAAGGAAAAAAAGGTAAGAATAATATAAATAATAAATTAATATAAATTAAAATAATAGGAACTACTGCAATAAAAATAGATAAAATCAAAGTCACTATGTTAATTTTTAGAGACATAAAAGATAAAAAAAATGAATTTTTAAGTATATTTTTCATAGATAAATCTGTACTTAAAATCATTAGATAGATATAAAAATTCATAATCAGAAAAGTAATTCCTATACTTAAGGTTATTGCAAAAGGAATATACCATGCATCACCATTTTGTTTAGCTATTAATGGATAAATGTAGAAACCCAACCCTACACTTCCGAAAATAAATAAATCAAGAATTCCAATTATAAAAGATTGCTTAAAATTTTTCTTAAATGCATCTAAAAAATCTGAAATTATAAAAGTTGGTTTCTCTATTGAAAAATTTCTTGAAATTTTCATCATTGCTGTAGTAGCTGGTCCAATAGTTACTATTGGAATACAGAAAATTAAATATAATAAATTCAAAAAGAATATTTGCCATATTTTATTAAAAAGTATTTGAAAAAATATAAATATTCTTTTTTTCTTTGGTGCATTTTTAGGAATACCTGCTCCAGCACTCTCATAATCACCTATACCGAAAAAACCTGCCAAACTAACACTCCTCGTATTTTTTATTTTGAAAGTTCATATGCTCTTTTTGTACAACTATTACACGCTTTATCTATTAACTCTAAAAAATTTCCGCTATATAATTCATTTAAACCTGCAATTGTTGTCCCACCTTTTGAAGATACCATGTCTATTAATTGTTCTATAGAATAACCCGAATCTAAAATCATTTTTGCTGAACCTATTAGTGTTTGTGCAAATAAAACCTTTGCAACTTCACTATCTATTTCATTTTTTTCAGCATAATCTATAAAACCCTTTGCAAAGAGATATGTAAATGCAGGACTACTACCATTGATAGCAATTATTTCACGCATTTTTTCATTTGGTAATACAGCTATTTTTCCACATGATTTAAAAATCGAACAAACAAAGTCAAATTCATCATCTGTTGTTGGTTCTACCTTTGACAGTGCTGTTGCACCTTCCCCTAGTAACAACGGTGTATTTGGCATAACTAAAACAGATTTTAGTTTTTCATTTGAAACATTTGATTTCAAAAATTCGCCTGAAATACCTGCTGCTATTGAAATAATTACAGTATCTTCAGTTATATCATGTTTTATTTTCTCCAAAACCTCTGTAAAGCTTTGTGGCTTTACAGCTAAGATTACGTACTTACAACTTGAAACAACTTCATTTTCACTTTTAACTATATTAACTTCCAACGATGACGCTTTTTCTAAAGACGCCTCGCTTACATCATATGCAAATATATCAACATCCATTTTGCTATTTTTAATTCCTTTCATAATAGCAAAGCCCATATTACCTGCACCAATAAATCCTACTTTGTTCATTTGTACACCTCTTTAAATTTTTATAAAAATCATTATTTTAATTATAAATTAAAATACAATAATAATCAAGGTTTAATAGAGATTAAATATTTATTTTTAATCTCTATTTTATTTACATTCAATTTTACATAACATAACTTTTTCAAAATCAATAAGAATTTTTTCATCTTTTATTTCAAAAATACATGGTTTTGATTTACCAACATTTTTTATAGAAATAAATTTTTCTTTTATAATATCATTTATATTTAATTCAAAAAATTTATCAATGTATTTTTCCGGAAAATATATTGTAGATTGAATAAAACCATCCCACGCAGACATCCAAACTATTGTTCTCTTTTTCTTTTGAACTTTACATAACCATGCTTTAACATCATTATAGTATATCCATTCATAGCTTAGATTATTCTCGTCAAATAATTCCAACAATTTTTTATAAGCATTAAAAGATTCTTTTAAAACTAAACTAAGTACAGCTTCATCTGGATATTTTTCTTTATCGTTCAATACATTAGAATTTACAGTTTCCATACAACCCTCCATTAATTTATTTTAAAACCAAGAAATAATTTAATTTGAAATAAGCTTTTTTTCAATAATTTTAATTGCTTCTATAGCATCCCAACAAAAACGCTTTTCTGAGATTTTATCTACAAAACCAGCTCTAGCCATTGTAGCTTTAACTCTAGGTTGAACACCACAAAATAATAAAATTATATTTTTCTTTTTACAGTAATCGTATATTGCATCTAATTCACCTATAGCTGAATCATCAATTATAGGGACGCCACGCATTGAAAAAACAATTGCATTATTTTTTTTCAATTCTTTTAATAC
>JAEXNS010000332.1 GCA_023439605.1 Bacillota bacterium
CATCCGCAGAGAGTCGAAACTCCTACAAAGTCGTAAACTTTACCTTTAGGGGCTGAATAGTAACTAATTTTGCTCATTATAAAAATTTTTATAATAAACTTTTTGGGTCGTATCCTGGTTTTTTATATAAGTTAGGGTTTTCTTCTATTTCTTTTTTAAATACATCTTGCCATTCTAAAGCAGTATAATCATCAACTGAAACAGAAATATGCGTATCAGAACAACCTATAGCTTCAATTAAAGCTTTTGAAAGTTTTTCAACAGCAAGCTTTTTTTGTTCCTCGGTTCTACCTTTTAACATCTTTAAAGAAATATGTGGCATATAAACATCTCCTAAATAAATAATTTTTTAATTTATAATGAGCAAAAAGATATAATACTATATTAATATAAATTTTTATAAATAGCAAGTAAAAATATAAAAAAATGTTTATAAAAATTATATATTTTTTATAAACTAGGTTAATATAGGTTTTATATATAGATTTTTTGTTACTTTTATTAAATAAAAATACAATAAAGAATTAGAAATAAATAATGTGAAATTTTTTTGTTTAATTTGTTCAACGTAAATTCAAAAAAATTTAATTCATTTTGTATAATTTAGAAGTACAATTATAGTTAAAATGTACAAAAAATATTTATATATTCTATATGTGTTAACAAAGTTTTCAAATGTACTTTACTTTTTGAAAAAAACGTATTATAATATTATTAACGGTAAAGTGAAAGTTGAATGAAGCTTTAGTGAAAATAACTATTTTAAAAGCTTCATCTATTTTGTGCATTTTACACAGCTTTATATCGCATTTTCAGATATATATTTATCTGAAACATTTACATTTAAGATTTAATTTTTAAAATTTAATTTTTAGGAGGAAAAACAATGTCAAGTAAAAAACTCAGAAGAGTACTAGCTACTATATCAGCAGTTGCTATGCTTGCTGCTACTTCAGTAGCATTGCCTATTATGAGCGTTTCAGCGGGTGAAGTTCTTGGTGAAACAAGTTTCGAGTATAAGGCACTTCCTTGGCACACTTGTGAATCAAGTCCAGCTAAGCAAAATTTCGCAATCGAAGATGGTACATTCCATGTAAAAGTTATAACAGCAAAAGGTGCTGACGGAGAAAAGTGGGATCTTCAAGTAAGACACAGAAACTTAAACTTCACAGCAGGTACTACTTATACAGTAAAATTCAAGGTTAAGGCTAAGAGAGCAGGAATGGAACTTTGCTCAAAAATCAGTAACATAAAGGGCGATGAAGAGTATTTTGTTCTTAACGAAACTAAAATGCAAATGGGCCCTCATATGGGTGGTCAATGGGGTAAGGCACTTAAATTGACAACATCATATCAAGAAGTAACAGGCACATTTACTCCTACTAAAAATATTGAGGCTGCAGAGTGGGCATTCCATTATGCAAAAGGTACTCAATATGAAGGTAACGCTATAGATGGAGATGAAATTTGGTTTGACGAAATGTCAATTTACACTAGTGGTTCAGAAGGTGCTGATCCTAAAAACTCATATGGTGCTGTAAATCGTGATTATAGTAAATATGTAGATGAAGCAAAGTTTGCTCCTGGTGGAAAACTAAACAACTACATTTCAGTAAACCAACTTGGTTATTATCCTAACTTAAGTAAGGTTGCTGTACTTGGTGATAACAAGGGTGATATTCTTTACGGAGCTTCATCAATTAGTCTTACAAATAACACATATGAATTTAATGTTTGTGATGCTTCAACAGGTGCTGTGGTTTATACTGGAACTTCAGGCACAAAATTCCAAGACCCTGATTCAGGTGACTCAGTTTGTAAACTTGATTTCACGAAGTTTACAAAGCCTGGTAAATATTTTATAAAAGTAGGCGAATGGAGATCATTTGATTTTAATATTGCTGACAACATTTATTCAGATAGCAGTAACGACTTGTTAGTAAACGCTTTAAACTATTTCTATCAAAACCGTTCAGGTATTGATATCGAAGAAGCATACATCACTTCAGGAGAAAAGTCAAAACTTGCTCATGAAGGCGGACATAAAACAGATACAGCAAGTGTTCAAAAGATTTGGAAAAATGAATATTTAACTACAACTGATGCTACATCCACATATGCTTCTTCAAAAATCACTTCAAACGGTGGTTGGTATGATGCTGGTGACCATGGTAAATACGTTGTTAACGGCGGTATTTCTGTATGGACACTTCAAAATATGTATGAGAGAGCTATAAAGACAGATGCAGGTAAAGCTAAGTTTGCTGACGGTTCAGGAACTGTAGTTATTCCTGAAGCTGGAAATAAAATTCCTGACGTTCTTGATGAAGCAGCATTCGAACTTGATTGGATGACAACTATGGTTGTTCAAGCAAATGAACCTACATGGGGCAAATATGCAGGGCTTGTATATCATAAACTTCATGACCATAAGTGGACAGGACTTGCAACAAGACCTTATGATTATGCAGAAGAGTGGGGTACAGTTCGTATAGTTAAACCACCAACATTTGCTGCTACTCTTAACTATGCTGCATGTGCAGCTCAAGCTGCAAGACTTTGGGCACCATATGATGCAACTAAAGCTGCTAAATACTTAGATGAAGCTAAGAAAGCTTATGCTGCATATGAAAAACATTGGTATCCAGCTTCTGCAAATGAAGAAACTAACGAAAATTCATTATACGCTCCTATGTACCAAGCAAAAGGTGGCGGACCTTACGGTGATAACGAAGTAAGAGATGACGCTTATTGGGCAGCATGTGAAATCTTTGTTACTGCAAAGAAAATGGGTGATTCTGCTGCTTCTGATTACTTAACAAAACTTTCTGCATATAAAGATGCATTCAAAGTAACAACAAGAATCACTGGTGGTGAAAACGCTTCTGGTGAAGGTTCTTACACAACATTTAACTGGGGTAATACTGCATCTGCAGGTTCTATGACACTTGCTCTTAATAAAGATGTACTTTCTGCTACACAAGCTAAAACAGTAGAAGATTCTATCATTGCTGCTGCTGATTCTTATATTGCAACACAAAAGAAACAAGGTTATGGTATTCCTTATCTTTACGATGGCCCTGGATACAGTGATCCAAACAACCTTTCTGCAGATATTATCATTGATGGTTATGAGTGGGGTTCAAACTCAATGGTTATAAACAATGCTATCGTTATGGCATATGCTTACGACCAAACAAAAGATATTAAGTACATGAGTGGTGTTACAACAAGTATGGATTATCTATTAGGTACAAATCCACTTGCGTTCTCTTATGTTACTGGTTATGGTGCATATCGTATGGAGAACCCTCATCACAGATATTGGTCATTTGAGCTAGATAAAACCCTTCCAAAAGCTCCAGACGGTGTTCTTTCAGGTGGGCCTAACGCTGGTCTTCAAGATCCATATGTAAGAGCTTTAGGATTTGTTCCTGGTAAAGCAGGTAACCCATCACAAAGATGCTATGTTGACTCAATAGAAGCATGGTCAACAAACGAAGTTACAATCAACTGGAACTCACCTCTTGCATGGATTACTTCATTCCTTCAAGATGAGGCTGCAACAGCTGGCGAAGGTGGTACAGTAGATCCAAATCCTACAGGAATTTATGGCGACTTAGATGGTAATGGAAAAGTTGATAATGCTGACTTAGTTATTTTAGGCAGATCTTTAATTCAAGACGTTGTATTAACTGCAAATCAAAAGAAACTAGCTGATGTTAGTGCTGACGGTGCAGTAGACGTTGCAGACTTAGCTTTAATTAAGCAAAAAGTTATGGGCGATGCTGTAACTTTAGGACCTAGATAATTAGTTATAAAATAATAAAATAATAAATTGCTGTGACGAGATTATTTCATCAAGTCACAGCAATTTTTATTAGGTTAATAAAATTTAAAATAAAAACTTGATATTCATACTAATATGAAATAGGATTGGTGAATAAACCCAAACCTTTATATTAGGGTAGAAATGTTTTGCCGAAGGTCCAGGGCGACCGGAAAGCCCGGTCGACTCCGCAGAGTCGAAATCCTTGCCAAACGAAACCTTTACCTTTAATGTCTGAATAACAAT
>JAEXNS010000333.1 GCA_023439605.1 Bacillota bacterium
AAATAATGATATGTTGTTAAATTCAGTTGTTGGAATGGTTGGATTACTACCAACATTAACTGCAATAAATGCAGGAGTTGATGTTGCTCTAGCAAATAAGGAAACTTTAGTTGCTGGTGGCAAAATAGTTATGGATTTAGTAAAAAACAAAAAAGTAAAACTACTACCTGTTGATAGTGAACATTCTGCAATTTTTCAATGTTTACAAGGAAATGATGAAAATGAAATCAATAAAATTTTTTTAACTGCTTCAGGAGGCCCTTTTTTCGGAATGAATAAATTTGATTTAGAAAAAGTAACTTTAAAAGATGCGTTAAAGCATCCAAATTGGAGTATGGGGAATAAAATTACTATAGATTCAGCAACACTTATGAACAAAGGGCTCGAGTTTATTGAAGCTAAATGGCTTTTTGATTTAGAACCTGAACAGATTGAAGTTGTTGTACATAAACAAAGTGTTATTCATTCCGCTGTTGAATATAAGGATTATTCTGTAATTGCTCAATTAGGTGTACCGGATATGAAAATACCAATACAATATGCTTTGCTTTATCCTAGAAGATTGAACTGTCCTACAAAACAGTTATCTTTAGTAGAGTATGGAAACCTAACTTTTGAAAAGCCTAATTATGAAGTGTTTGAGTGTTTACAATTATGCATAAATTCAATAAAAAAAGGTGGAGCATATCCATGTATAATAAACTCTGCAAATGAAGAGGCAGTAAAAAGTTTTTTAAATGAAAAAATTAGATTTGCGGATATAAGTAAGTATATAAAAGACACTATAGATTATTTCCCTTATAGAGAATTAAATTCATATGAAGATGTTGTAAAGATAGATAAAGAAGCAAGAGAATACATAAGAACAAAAATGTCAGGAGGCAGTTTATGATAATAAATATATTAATTGCTATCATTTTATTTGGAGTTATTATAGCCGTTCATGAATTTGGACATTTTATTGTTGCAAAATTAAGTGATATAAAAGTAAATAAGTTTGCTATAGGAATGGGACCAAAAATATTTAAATTTACTAAAGGTGAAACCGAGTATTCACTTAGACTATTTCCTATAGGTGGTTTTTGTGCCATGGAAGGTGAAGACACAGGAAGTGAAGATAATAGAGCGTTTTTTAAGAAACCAATAAGAAATAGATTTGCTGTTTTGGTTGCAGGGGCAACAATGAATTTGATTTTAGGACTTATTATAGTTATAATTTCAACATCAATTACAGAAAATTTGGGCTCAAATGTAATTAGTGATTTTAGAGAAAATGCTAAAAGTCAACAAACGGGACTACAAAAAGGTGATGAAATAATAGCTATAAATGGTATGCGTATTTTAACTGAAAATGACATAGCATATAAATTACAAAATACTGATGATAAAACATATGATGTAGTAGTAAAAAGAAATGGTGAAAAAATAAATCTAAATGATGTAGAATTTTATTATAGCTTTTATTATTATATTGATGAAGAAAAAAATTCCTATGTTACTTTTAAAGATAAATCGGAATATAATGGAGATAAAGAGTTGAGTTTGGCAGAATATAAAATAGATTTTACTATAAATATAACTGAAAAATCTTTTCTTTCTGTAATGAATTATTCTGTTAGAGATTCTTTATCAAAGGGAAGAATGATCTGGATGTCATTGATTGATTTAATAAGAGGAAAGTATGGTATTAACGATTTATCAGGTCCTGTTGGAATAGTAGGTGTTATTGGTGAAACTGCAGCAATTGGTATGGATCAATTATTAAGTTTGATGGCGTTTATATCGATAAATGTCGGTATATTTAATCTACTTCCATTACCAGCCTTGGATGGTGGTAAGGTAGTATTTTTATTAATTGAATTTATAAGAGGCAAGAGAATACCTCCAGAAAAAGAAGGCATTGTTCATTTTATTGGATTAGCATTACTTATGTTGCTTATGGTTGTAATTTCTTTTAATGATATACAGAAATTAATAAGTTAATATATTTTTTTAAGTATAGTTATAAGAAGTTTTATTCAGCCGTCCTTTTGGACGGCTTTAAAAAAATATAATGTATAAATTAAACTGTTTGAATTTTAGTTACTATTCAGCCACTAAAGGTAAAGTTTATGATTTTGCAAGGGTTTCGACTCTGTGGAGTCAACCGGGCTTTCCGGTCGCACTGGACCTTCGGCAAAACATCTTTGCATTATACATATGGATAAATAGTAACGAATTTTATAAAAAATAATTGATTTGGAGATTTGTATTATGAGAACTGTTAAGCCTGTGAAAATTAAAGACTATGTTTTAGATGGTAAAAAAATATATATACAGTCAATGTTAAATACACGTTCAGATGATATAGAGGGTTCTGTTAGACAAGCAGTTGAATTGGAGAAAGTAGGTTGTGAAATAATTCGTGCAGCGATTCCAGATAAAGAATCGGTAGCCTTAATTGAAGCAATTAAATCTAAAATAAATATTCCGTTGGTTGCAGACATTCACTTTGATTATAAACTTGCCATTATGGCTGCAGAGGCAGGAGTAGATAAAATAAGAATAAATCCTGGAAATATAGGGGATATGGATAGAGTAAAACAAGTAGCGGATATATGTAAGCAAAAGAGTATTCCAATAAGGATTGGTGTGAATTCTGGTTCGGTAGAAAAAGAAATACTTGCTAAATATGGCTCATCAACACCAGAGGCAATGGCCGAAAGTGCATTAAAACATGTTGAAATTTTAAACAAATTTGATTTTGATGATATAGTTATATCCATAAAATCATCTAATGTAAATAAAATGATACAAGCATACAGGTATATTTCAAAAGTATGTAATTATCCTTTACATTTAGGTGTGACAGAAGCAGGAACAGAAAGAATGGGAATAATAAAATCAGCTATAGGAATTGGTTCTTTGCTTGTAGATGGCATAGGGGAAACAATAAGAGTTTCTCTTACAGGAGACCCTATAAAAGAAATTTATGCTGCGAAAGATATATTAAAAAGCATAGGACTATATTCAGGAATAGAATTTGTTTCATGTCCTACTTGTGGAAGAACAAGAATAGACTTAGTTTCTTTGGCAGAGAAAATTGAAAACGAAATAGGAAACATAGACAAAAATATAAAGGTTGCAATTATGGGATGTGTTGTAAATGGGCCAGGAGAGGCTAGAGAAGCAGATATTGGCATTGCTGGTGGAGATGGTTGTGCGGTTTTGTTTAAAAAAGGTGAAGTAATAAGAAAAATTAAAGAAGAAAATATACTAGAGGAATTATTAGAAGAAATAAAGAAATTATAGGTGATAACATGAATGTGGCAATAAGTATACCAGATTTTTTAAAGGAATTTAACGTTGAAATTCCAAATGATTTTAAAACAGGTGAAATATACAAAATAACTTATTCTGTTGATTTATCTTCAATTAATTTTTATGTTAAATTAAAAAAAATAATTTCATTTAATAATTTATGTGAATTTGAAAAAAAATTACAAGAAAAATTTAAAGTAGAAAAAATTAATGTAAAATGTAAATATGAAGATGGGGTATTTTGTATAGAATGTATTCCAGAATTATTAAATAAACTTAAAAGAAAGATTTCGGTTATAAATGGTTTTCTGGATGATTGTGATGTAAAATTTGAAGAAGAAAAAAATGAATTGGAAATTGAATTAAAAAATGGCGGATATGATTTGCTTATGAAATCTGATTTTTGTTCTGAATTATCAAAGTTAATTGAAAATGAATTTGACAAAAAGATAAAAGTAATTCTATCAGGTGAATTAAATGCGAGTGTGGAAAATCATGAAAAATTATTGACGGAAGTAATAGCTTCATTACCAAAATACCAAGAACAATATGAAAATAAATCTAAAATGGATGAATCAAAAGATAAAAATTCATTTACAAATATAGATATTGATTCTCTTAATATACCATCTAAGTTCGATACGAAAACAGCAATTTTAATTAAGGGTAAAATGATTAAAGAAAGCGTTACTTCAATCAAAAATGCGGTTACAGAATTAAACACTAAATTAGCGGTATGGGGAGACGTTTTTAATATAGACATAAGAGAAATAAGGGGAGATAAAACACTTTTTACCTTTATGATTTCTGATTATTCAGGTTCGGTTACAGTAAAAGTTTTTGAAAAAAATGAGAATATAAAAAGTTCGGGACTCTTAGATATAAAAAAAGGAATAACTTTAGTTGTATATGGAAGAATTGACTTTGATAATTTTTCTAAAGATTATTCTATAATGGCTGATACAATAATTACAGCTAAAAAACTATCCAAAAAAGATAATGCAAGCGTTAAAAGAGTAGAGTTACATTTACATACATCTATGTCTTCTATGGATGCAATTACACCAGCAGAAAAACTTATAAAACGTGCATATGAATGGGGACATCCTGCAGTTGCTATAACCGATCATGGAATAGCTCAAGCCTTTCCAGAAGCAATGAATACAGTTGAGTCAATAAAAGATGATAACTTCAAAGTTATTTATGGTTGTGAAGCTTATGTTGTAAATGACTTAATAAAAATAGATATATTATCAGAAAAAGTTGATAGAAGTATAAATGATGATATAATCATCTTTGACGTTGAAACTACTGGTTTAAACAGTAAAACGGAAAAATTGACCGAAATTGGTGCAGTTAAAATAAGAAATATGCAAATAATTGACACTTTTGGAACCATGGTAAATCCATGTAAGCCTATTCCACCAAAAATAACCGAGTTAACAGGTATAAATAATGCAATGGTTGCAAATGCACCTTTAGATAAAGATGCAATAAAAATGTTCATGGATTTTTGTGGAGAAAATCCAGTTTTAGTTGCACATAATGCTAGGTTTGATGTCTCATTTATTGATGAAGCATGTAAAAGAAATAAAATAGATTTTAAATATTCATACATTGATAGTCTTGCCTTTTCGAGAGTAATGTTGCCAGAGTTGGCCAAACATAAACTAAATTTAGTTGCGAAACATTTGAAGTTAGGAAAGTTTGAACATCATAGAGCAGTAGATGATGCTCAGATTTTAGCGAAAATTTATATCATTTTAATACAGCGTGCAGTTGAACAATTTAATATTAAGATTTTAAGTGATTTAAATTATAAACTAAATAAAGTGGATGTAAAAAAGTTGAAATCTTATCATCAAATAATTTTAGTAAAAAATAAAATGGGACTTAAAAATCTTTATAAACTTATATCAGCGGCTCATTTGAACTATTTTTATAAAAAACCCTTGATACCAAAATCAATGTTAAATGACCATAGAGAAGGGCTGATTTTAGGTAGTGCATGTGAAGCAGGAGAACTTTTTCAAGCTATTTTAGAAAATCAACCAGCTGAAAAAATAGATGAGATAGCTTGTTATTACGATTATTTAGAAATACAACCTCATATGAATAATGAGTTTATGATAAGAAATGGCATAGTTGATACAGAAAATGATCTTATATTATTAAATAAAAAGGTTGTAAGCTTAGGTGAGAAATTAAATATACCAGTAGTTGCAACTTGTGACGTTCACTTTATGGATAAACAAGATAGCATATATCGTGAAATTCTTATGACTGGAATGAAATATAAAGATGCAAGAGAACAGCCTCCTTTATTTTTCAGAACGACAGACGAAATGTTAAAGGAATTTGAATATTTAGGTGAAGAAAAAGCTTTTGAAGTAGTTGTAAAAAACACAAATCTAATTGCTGATATGATTGAAAAAGTAAGACCTATCCCAAAAGGAACATATACACCTAATATAGAGGGGGCTGAGGAAGATTTAAAAAGAATAACCATAGAAAGAACAGAAAAAATTTATGGAACACCTCTGCCTGAAATAGTACAAAAGCGATTAAATAGGGAACTTGACTCTATTATAAAGCATGGATTTGCAGTTTTGTACATGATTGCACAAAAACTAGTTATGAATTCAGAAGAAAATGGATACCTAGTTGGATCAAGAGGTTCAGTAGGATCTTCATTTGTAGCTTCTATGTCCGGTATTTCTGAAGTAAATCCATTAATGCCTCATTATGTATGTTCAAAATGTAAATATAGTGAATTTATAACAGATGGTTCTTATGGATCTGGATATGATTTACCACCTAAAAAATGTCCAAATTGTCAAACTGACATGGAAAGAGACGGACATGATATTCCTTTTGAAACTTTCTTAGGTTTTGATGGTGATAAAGCACCAGATATAGATTTAAACTTTTCAGGAGAATATCAATCAAAAGCACATAAATATACTGAAGAATTATTTGGTAAAGATAATGTGTTTAAAGCAGGAACTATAAGTACAGTTGCAGAAAAAACAGCATATGGATATGTTAAAAATTATTGTGAAGAAAATAATTTTAATTATAATAACGCAGAAATGTTGCGTTTATCTCAAGGTTGTACAGGGGTAAAAAAAACTACAGGACAGCATCCAGGAGGAATGGTTGTAGTTCCAGCTGAATACGATGTTTATGATTTTACACCAGTTCAAAGACCAGCCGATTCTACAGAATCAGATGTTGTTACTACACACTTTGACTTCCATTCATTGCATGATACTATATTGAAATTAGATGAACTGGGACACGTAGTACCAACCCTTTATAAACATTTAGAAGATTTAACAGGAAAAAGTATAAAAGAGGTTCCTACAACGGACCCACAGGTAATAAAGATGATAACATCGGCAGAAGCTTTAGGTGTAAAAAAAGAAGATATATTTTGTCCTACAGGTAGCTTGGGTATACCTGAAATGGGTACAGGATTTACAATTCAAATGCTTGTTGATGCTAAACCCACCAAATTTAGTGATTTTCTACAAATATCAGGGTTATCACATGGTACAGACGTTTGGTTAGGCAATGCAAAGGATTTGATTGAGCAAAAAATTTGTACTATTTCAGAAGTTATTGGAACTAGAGATAGTATTATGACATATCTGTTATATAAAGGAGTAGAGCCTAAAAAAGCCTTTCAAATAATGGAGGATACTAGAAAAGGGAAGGCTCCAAAAACATTTACGCCAGAAATTATTGAAATGTTAAAATCACATAATGTTCCCAATTGGTATATAGAGAGTTGCTTAAAAATAAAATATATGTTTCCAAAAGCTCATGCAGCTGCATATGTAATAGCAGCTATAAAACTTGGCTGGTTTAAACTTTATTATCCAGTTGAATTTTATGCAACATTTTTTACAGTTAGAGGAACAGATTTTGATGCTGAAACTGCAATACAAGGTAAGGATAGTGTTAGAAATAAAATTATTGAATTGAAAGAAAAGCAGGACAGAACACCAAAAGAAAATTCTACTTATGATATGTTGTTAATTATAAATGAAATGTTATGTAGAGGTTTTGAATTTCTACCATTAGATTTATACAAGTCTGATGCCTATAAATATACAATTGAAGATGGGAAAATAAGAATACCTTTTAATGCTATAAGTGGTATAGGAGAATCTGCTGCAATTAATATTTATAATACAGCTAAATCTAGAGACTTTATGTCTATTGATGAATTTCAAAGTAAAAGTGGTGCATCAAAAACAGTTATAGAAGTTTTAGAAAACATGGGTTTATTTTTGAACATACCGAAATC
>JAEXNS010000338.1 GCA_023439605.1 Bacillota bacterium
TTCCAGCCTTATCCTTTGAATAAAGTCTTTTTATTTCGGCTAAGGAGGATAGAAGTCTTTCTATTTCTAAGGCTCTATCGCCAGCTGAAATAATAGCTAAAATGTTACCAATATCTCCGAATTCGATCTGGATGTTGTATTCATCTCTTAAAATATCATAAACTTCTATACCAGCAAGCCCTATATCTCTAGTGTAGATAGATAATTTTGTTTTGTCAAAAGAGAAAACAGAATCGTTATTAATCAATTCTTCTGAAAAAGCATAATATCCACCTATTTTATTTATTTCGCTTCTAGCGTACTCCGCAAATTGTACTGCTTTTTTAAATATATCATGTCCGTTTAAAGCTAAGTTTTTACGTGCAATATCTAGCGATGACATGAGTAAATAAGAACCACTAGTTGTTTGTGATAAATTTATTATTTGTCTTACATAGTCAGAGTTCATTGATTTATTGCATAATAAAAGGGAACTTTGGGTTAAAGACCCTCCTGTTTTATGCATGCTTACAGCCGCCATATCAGCTCCTGCCTCCATAGCGGACATAGGAAGATTTTCTCCAAAATAAAAGTGTGTACCATGGGCTTCATCAACGAGTACAAGCATCCCATGACTATGAGCTAATTCTACTATAGATTTTAAATCGGAACATATTCCATAATAAGTTGGATTATTAACTAGTATAGCTTTTGCATCTGGATTTTTATTTATAGAATCTTTTATTTCATTTACAGACATGCCCAAAGGGATTCCGAGTTTGGAGTTAACACCAGGATTTACATAAACAGGAACAGAACCGTTTATTACCAATGCGTTTATTGCACTTCTATGAACGTTTCTAGGCATGATTATCTTTTCGTTTTCTTTACAGGCTGCCATTATCATTGCCTGAACTGAACCAGTTGTTCCATTAACAATAAAAAAGGCTTCATGAGCTTTGAAAGCCTCTGCAGCAAGTTGTTGTGCTTCTTTTATTACTGAAACCGGATGACATAAATTGTCTAAAGGCTTCATTGAATTTACATCAGCTTTTAAGCAATTTATACCTAAAAAATCAGTTAATTCTGTATTTCCACGTCCTCCTTTGTGTCCAGGAACATCGAAGGGAACAACTCTATTTAATCTATGTTTTTGCATAGCTTCATAAATAGGGGCATTTTTTTGAGAAAAAATCATTTTTGATAACCTCCTATTTTAATAAATATTCATACCACTAAATATTTCAATCATTTCTTTCCTTAAATTATTTGATATGTCTAGTCGTTGCTTTGGAGGTAATTCATAAGCATCAGTATTAAATAAGTAATTTTGAAGTTGAAGCTCTTTTATAAGCATTTTTGTATGAAATATATTTGATTGATATACGTTTACATCTATAGCATCATATTTGGTTAATGTATCATCTCTAATATAATTTTGAATAGAAGTTATATCGTGATCTATGAAGTATTTTTTTCCATATAAATCTCTTGTAAAACCTCGAACACGATAGTCAATAATTATTATGTCTGAATCAAAACTTTCAATTAGGTAGTCAAGAGCATTTAAAGGAGAAATCTCTCCACATGTGGATACATCAATATCAACACGAAAAGTCGATATTGCGTTATCAGGATGAGATTCTGGAAATGTATGTACAGTGACGTGACTTTTATCAAGATGGGCATGTACTGTGTCATGTTGTAAAATGAAATTTTTACCTTGATTACATGATTCATCAATACTGTCAGGAGCAACATTACCTTCTGCAATAAGAACATTTACAGAAGCACCTTGTGGGTCATAATCCTGCTTTGAAATATTTAAAACAGTTGCACCAATTGTTTCAGTTACATCACATAAAATTTTTGTTAACCTTTCAGAGTTATATTGTTCATCTATATATCGAATATAGTCTCTTTGTTCTCTTTCACTTTTTGCATAGCAAATATCATAAATGTTAAAACTTAAAGTTTTAGTTAGGTTGTTAAAACCATACAGTGAAAGTTTTTTGTCCAACATTGATCACGACCTTCCTTAATATAAAAAAATATAAAATATTTTTAATTAATTTTAGCATATATATTAATAAAAATCAATGATATTAGTGTAATTTTTATAAATGAAATTAATAAAAATTTTTTTAACAACGGATAAAAAGAAAGTTATTTTTTTATCAATCAGAGATGAAACATTAAGATTGGTTGATTGCGGCTAAGTGTGAGTCATTAGAATTCAAAAAAAGGCTAAATTTAAAATAATTATACTGTTTTTTAGTGTTTTTTGAATATTGCATATATATCAAATATATGGTACTATATATACATGCAATACACAGTAAATACGAAAGGGGATGACTTTATGGAGATTATAAATTTGATTATTTGGGGTATTGCTTTTGTGATTTTTGTTATCGTAGAGATTAATACGTTTCAATTTGTTTCTACGTGGTTTGCTGTTGGATCACTTGCTGCATTTATTTCGGCTTTCTTTTTACCTTTTGGCTGGCAGTTAGCAATATTTTTAATAGCATCAACCATACTTCTTATTTTAACTAGGCCTATTGTTAAGAAACTTACAAATAGACCAGTAGTTCCGACAAATTTTGAAAGAGAAGTAGGAAAGTATGCAATAGTAATTGAAGAAATAAATAATGATAAAGAAAAAGGAAGAGTTACTTTGAGTGGCGTGAATTGGATGGCAAAGTCTCTAGAAAATGAAATTATTTCTGAGGGCGAAACTGTAATTGTTAAGGAAGTTAGCGGTGCTAAGTTGATTGTATCAAAAAAATAAAATTTAGGAGGAAATAGTTATGGAGAAATACGTTGTTTTTGGAGTAATATTTTTTATATTGATGTTCATAATTAGTAATATTAAAATTGTACCACAGGCACAGATATTTGTTATAGAGAGATTGGGGGCATTTTATAAGGCCTGGGGTACGGGAATACACATTTTGCTTCCTTTTATTGATAAAATAGCTAAGAAAGTAAGTATAAAAGAACAAGTTGCTGATTTTAAGCCTCAACCAGTTATAACTAAAGATAATGTAACTATGCAAATAGATACGGTTGTGTTCTTTCAGGTTACAGATGCAAAATTATATACATATGGCGTAGATAAACCTTTATCAGCTATTGAAAATTTAAGTGCAACTACTTTACGTAATATAATAGGTGATCTTGAACTTGATGCTACATTAACTTCGCGTGATGTAATTAATACAAGAATAACAGCTATTCTTGATGAAGCTACTGATCGTTGGGGAATAAAAGTAAATCGTGTAGAATTAAAGAATATTTTACCGCCTAGAGAAATTCAGGATTCTATGGAAAAACAAATGAAAGCTGAACGTGAAAGACGTGAAAAAATTCTTCAAGCAGAAGGTGATAAAAATTCAAAAATTCTTGTTGCTGAAGGGAACAAGGAATCTCAAATTTTACAAGCAGAAGGTGAAAAAAGATCGCAAATTTTAAGAGCAGAAGCTGAAAAAGAGGCTATGATTTTACATGCGGATGGTATTAGAGAGCGAAAAATAAGGGAAGCTACTGGTGAGGCACAGGCTATAGAACTTGTTCAACAGGCTTTTGCAGAAAGTTTAATAAAACTAAATAACGCAGCACCAACAGACAAAGTTTTGGCTATAAAAGCTTTAGAAGCTTTTGTTAAAGCTGCGGATGGTAAAGCAACTAAAATTATTATACCAAGCCAAATTCAAGGTTTAGCCGGATTGGCTTCAAGTATGAAAGAAATAATGAATACAGATAATATTATAGACGAGAACAAAAGTTAATATATTTAAAAATAAAAACTGCTTTTTAAATAAGCGGTTTTTATTTTGATTAAACATTAAAAGATGATTTGTAAGAAAAATTAATTTGGTTCATTAAGAAAGTTCACTTTTCAATTATAGTCACAATTACTTTTTTATAGTTAAAAAAAATAAAATAGTTATCTATTATTATGAATATATTTATTTGAGTATTTATGTTATAATTAAAATGTATGTTAAAATAATAAATGCTAAACACTTGTTTAGGGTTACTGTTCAGCAACTAAAGTTTTAGGAGTTTCGACTCTGTGGAGTCGACTGAGCTTTCCAGTTGCCCTGGACCTTCGAGAATAATATGTCATGATATGCGTTTGAAGAGTAATTGTTTAGTAATAGTTAAATAATATTTATAATTTTGGAGGAAAAATGATTACAGTATCAAATGTTAGTCTTCAGTTTGGAGAATCAACTTTATTTAAAAATGTAGATTTGAAATTTACAAATGGAAATTGTTATGGAATAATAGGTGCAAATGGTGCAGGAAAGTCAACATTTTTGAAAATTTTAAGTGCCGAGTTAGAACCTACAACAGGAGATGTTTTTATAGATAAGGGCATGAGAATGTCAATCTTAAAACAGGACCATTTTGCGTTTGACCAGTACACAGTGCTAGATACAGTTATAATGGGAAATCAAAGATTGTATGAGATAATGAAGGAAAAAGACGATCTATATGCTAAAGAAGATTTTTCGGATGAAGATGGAATAAAAGCATCTGAACTTGAGGGTGAGTTTGCAGAACTTGAAGGATGGGAAGCGGAAACAAATGTATCTAGGCTTATACAAGGTTTAGGATTATCAGAAGATATTTTATATGTTGAAATGTCTGCTTTATCTGGTAAGGAAAAAGTAAAAATTTTATTGGCACAAGCTCTATTTGGAAATCCAGATATTATATTATTAGATGAGCCTACAAACCATTTGGATATTGAGGCAATTAGATGGCTTGAAGAATTTTTGGCTGAATATTTTGGTACAGTTTTAGTAGTATCACATGATAGAAGATTTTTGAATAATGTATGTACTCATATTGTTGATATAGATTTTACAAAAATTAAAATGTATGTTGGTAACTATGAGTTTTGGTATGAATCTAGTCAGTTAATACAAAGGATGATTAAACAGCAAAATAAAAAAGCTGAAGAAAAAATAAAAGAATTAAAAACATTTATAGAACGATTTTCTGCAAATAAATCCAAATCAAACCAAGCTACTTCAAGAAGAAAACTATTAGACAAATTAACTGTTGAAGAAATGCCTGCATCAAGTAGGAAATATCCTTATATAGGGTTTAATCCAGATAGAGAACTAGGTAAAGAAGTATTATCTGTAGATAGTATATGTAAAACAGTAGATGGAGAAAAAATATTAAATAATATAAGCTTTACCGTTGGTAGAAATGATAAGGTTGCTTTTATAGGTGAAAGTGAACAAGCAATTACAATGTTATTTAAAATTTTAATGGAAGAAGAAGAGCCGGACAGTGGTTCGTTTAAGTGGGGAATTTCAACATCTACATCTTATTTTCCAGTAGATAATTCATTATATTTTAACGATTGTAAACTATCAATAATTGATTGGATACGTCAATATTCTGCAAATGATGAGACAGAAACATTTTTAAGAGGTTTTTTAGGAAGAATGCTTTTTTCAGGCGATGATGTATATAAACCTGTAAATGTTCTGTCAGGTGGAGAAAAAGTAAGATGTATGTTTTCTAGAATGATGCTTTATGGTTCAAATGTTTTGGTTTTAGATCAGCCCACAAATCATCTCGACTTGGAAAGTATAACAGCTGTTAATAATGGTTTAGTTGGATTTAAGGGTGTTGTATTATTTACTTCTCACGACCATGAAATACTTCAAACAGTAGCAAACAGAATAATTGAAGTAAATTCAGATGGAATAATAGATAGAGCTGAAACATATGAAGAATTTCTTGAATTTAAAAAACGCTCAAAATAATAAATAAATTAAAATCGCCGCTCAATAAAATTGAGCGGCGGTTTAAGAATTATTTAACATCCATTTCATTATAAATTTTTCGTAGTTGTACTTCAGTTAAAGTTCCTTGATGAAAAGTATATTCATGTGTGCTATTTTCAGGTGATTTATAAAGTTCAAAAAATATGTTATCTTTTTCAAGTTCAGATTTAAGTTCTTCACTTGGAATATAAGGTTTTCCATCTTTATCAAAGAAAAATTGAGTTGGAATAAGAGTAAGAGGCAAATCGCTAGTTATTTGTTCTGGATATTTCCAAACATCTATGAATTTCACAAGTGCCTTGCCTTTCCATTCTTCGTTTAATTTTATTAGTATTGGCTCCATTTGTCTACATGGTTCACAACCCTCTGAACCAAATTCAATCAAAAGAGGTTTCCCTTGTGATGTCAATGTTGGAATACTTAAAGTAGTCATAACATAAGAATAATCAATTCCATCTACATTTGATGATAAAGATGAAGAAATTTCATTTTTAATTGACTTTTTATCGATATTCTTAACTAAAAATATTCCTGCTATTAATAAAATAATTATTACAGGGAAAATAATTTGAATAGGTTTGATTTTTGGTTTACTCATCTTTTATGCCTCCTATTAAACCTGAAAGAATTTGTATGGCTTGACTACTATTTTGATTGTCAATTGAATAATGAGCCCATTTCCCATCTTTTCTACATTTAACTATTCCAGAATCACAAAGTATTTTCATGTGATGTGATAAAGTGGATTGACTTATTTCAAGTTCGCTTAGTAATTTACAAGCACATTTTTCACCGTCTTTTAACATGTAAAGTATTTTTAATCTTTGTTCGTCGCAAAATGCTTTGAAAACTTTTGCGTTTTTTTTGTGATTTAAAATCATTTTAACTACACCTCATATTTATATTCATGAATATATACTAATTATATATTAAATCATAATCATTGTCAATGATAAAGTCACATTTTAAAATTATATGAGTTAATACTATTTAGACTCTAAAACACTTTATTTCTTATGGTGCTTAGTATTGCAAGGGTTTCGAATCTGCGGAGTCGACCGGGCTTTCCGGTCGCCCTAGACCTTCGGGGATATATCCTCATTTTATGTGGTGTAGGTAAATAGTGATTAATTGAGAAAGGTTAATTTATGGAAAATATAAATTATCAAAAAGAATTAGAAAAAATAATAAATGAAAATATAAAAAATAATATAAAACCAAAATTACTTTTACATAGTTGTTGTGCACCATGTAGTTCATATGTTCTTGACTATCTATCTGAATTTTTTGAAATAACAGTTTATTTTTATAATCCAAATATTTATCCAAAAGAAGAATTTGAATATAGGAAAAGGGAACAGGAAAAATTTATAAAAGAGTACAACTTTAAGTCAAAAATAAACTTTGTGGATTGCAGTTATGATGAAAAAGATTTTTATGAAGCAATAAAAGGTTTTGAAGATTGTGAAGAAGGTGGGG
>JAEXNS010000009.1 GCA_023439605.1 Bacillota bacterium
GTGTTATAGTTACTATTCAGCCATATGTATAAGGTAGAGATATTTTACCGAAGGTCCCTAGCTTTTCGGTCGACTCCGCAGAGTCGAAACCCTTGCGAAACTGTAAATTTTATCTTTAGAGGCTGAACAGTAACGTATTATAACCTTTTATCTTATTTTTGTAAACTCTTAAAATCAAACTCTACTGCACAAAAAAACCATTTAATAATATTCCAAAAATATTATTAAATGGTTTTTAAAAATTAATTTATTTTTTTGATTCTAAAGCAAAAGTAAATACAAATTCTGCACCTTCACCTTCTTGACTATACACTTTTACATCTATACCATGCCTTATTGCAATTTGATTTGCAATCGAAAGACCTAACCCTGTACCATTTTTATTTTCTTCAGAATTATTCTTAAAAAACTTATTGAAAATATCAGGAATATTTTCTTTTTTTATACCGCAACCATAATCTTTAATATGTACTTTATGACAATTGTTTTCGCTATTTACAATCACATCTATTTTACTATTTGGTTTTGAAAATTTAATTGCATTGTCTATAACAACAATAAACATTTGCCTAAGCCTTCCATAATCACCTTTATAATTTATTATATTATTACCTTTATCAAAATCAAAGGTTATATTTTTTTCACTAGATATTTTTTTCATTCCCCATATTACATCTTCAAGAACATTTATAACATTTAATTCTTCTCTTTCCATTTCAAATTCAGAATTTTGTAATCTTGACAGTTCTAAAAGATCACCAACTAACCTTTGAAGATAAATACTTTCTTTTAATATTTGAAAATGATACTCATCAACCACAGCAGGTTCATCTATAATACCATCGCACAAAGCTTCCATAGAACCTCGAATTACCGTAACTGGTGCTCTTAATTCATGAGAAATCATACTTAAAAACTCCTGTATAGCTTTAGTTTTCATTTCATTTTCACATATATTTTCGTTAATGTTCATAATAAAATCATTTATATCAGCTAAAATAGGGTTATAGATATTTTCCTTGATTTTATCCGTATCTATAATTCCACTTTTAATACTTGTTTTTAAATTTTTAAATGGAATTATAAATTTTATATATATAATAAAGTAATTAAATACAAACATTAAAAAAAACAAAAAAACAGAAATACATATTTTTATCAATTTATCTTCTAAATTTATAAATAAATAAATAAAACTTAAAATTAAAAAAGCATAACTACCAGAGTATATCAAGAAGACTTTTTTTAATTCCTTATGATTCATCTATATACACCTCAAATTTATAACCTAAACCCCAAACTGTTTTTATATCCCAGTTTTCATGATTATGTTCATCTAATTTTGCTCGTAAACGTTTTATATGTGAGTCTACAGTTCTACAATCGCCATAATAATCATATCCCCATAAACTATTTAGCAAATTTTCTCTTGTAAATACTTTTCCCCTATTAGAAATCATCATCCACAATATTTCTATTTCTTTTTTTGTCAGCATCACCATTTGTTCATTTAATGATACTGTGAATTTTTCTAAATTTATAGATACGTTATCAAAGTTTATACATTTTGATGTTTTTTCCATATTCAAATCCATTCTTCTCATTATTGCTTTTATTCTTGCAATAACTTCATTTGGAGAAAACGGCTTTATAACATAATCATCTGCACCTATAGTAAGCCCCATTATTTTTTCATGGTCTTCATTTTTACCAGTTATCATAATAATAGGAACAGTTGACGTTTTTCGTATTTCCTTACATATTTCAAATCCATCTTTTTTTGGCATTACAACATCCAATAAAACCATATTAAAATCATCTTTTTTAAAACATTTCAATGCTTGCTCCCCATCATTTGCAACCACTACGTTATATCCTTCTTTTTTTATATATTCACTCAAAATAGATGTTATTTGTTTACTATCATCCGCAACTAAAACATTAAGCATAATATTTACCATCCTTCCAACTCAATAAATATGTCATAAATATGTCGATTTTTACTTTTGAATATATTATAATATAGAAAGTTTAAATTATTCTTAAATTCATATGATTTTTTATAATTATTATTATCCATTTGTTTATATTGAACTAATTAATTTTAATTTCTTTAAAGAAATTATGCAAAACATCTTGACTTAATTCAAATTATATGTTATCCTCTATATATGAAATATATTTTTTTCAACAATTATATACTTATTTTTTAGTATATATTATATAACCTTTCTTTTACCTATAGTTTTAAATGATACTTTTGTTTTAATTTATCCTCCCAACACTTAAATTATTATCAAGTATTAATTAAGCTATTTGGTTACAAACTCCTTATTCAATAAGATGTGGATGATTTTTTCATCCACATCTTATTTTTTTCTATTGACATTTTAGCCATAATGGCTTTACAATTATAAATAGAATTAATTTTTAAATAATCATGAATAGAGTGTGAAAAATGGATTTTCAAGATTTTATGTTAAAGCATAAGATAAACCTAAACGAACAACAACAAGCCGCTGTACAGAAAACAGAAGGTCAAACTCTACTTTTAGCTGTTCCTGGTAGTGGAAAAACTACAGTTATTGTAGCTAGACTTGGCTATATGAT
>JAEXNS010000029.1 GCA_023439605.1 Bacillota bacterium
CCTGGACCTTCGGTAAAATATCTCTGACTGAATAGTAACGGATTTTATTTGTTTTATAAAAATAAAGAAACTAGACTAAAATTATATCTATTTAACTGCTTGCAAGATATTTTTTACTTCTTGGGTAGCTAAAACTAAGTTTTTAAGACTAGCTTCAGTTTCAAATTCACCCCTAGTTTTTAAACCACAGTCTGGATTTATCCATAATTTATTTATGTCAATATATTGAATGATTTTGGATATAACACCCACTAGTTCTTCTATACTTGGTATACGAGGAGAATGTATATCATATATTCCAGGGCCTACAGCGGTTTCGAAGTTTTTTGATAGGGCTTCTAGTATTGATAAATCAGAACGAGAAGATTCAAAAGAAATTACATCTGCATCCATTTCGTCTATATTTTTAATAATGGATTCAAATTCACTATAACACATATGAGTATGAATTTGTGTAGTTGGCTTTACAGATGAATGAACTAATTTAAATGATTTTATTGCCCAGTCTAAATATTTTTCTTCCCAGTCTACTTTTCTTAATGGTAGTTTTTCCTTTAATGCAGCCTCATCTATTTGAATTATTTCTATTCCGTTTTTCTCTAAATCTAAAACTTCTTCTCGAATAGCAAATGCTATTTGGTATGCCATATCTTTTAAAGAAATATCTTCTCTTGGAAAAGACCAATTTAAAATGGTTACAGGACCTGTTAACATACCTTTAACTGGCTTTTTAGTTATATTAGAAGCATAGATAGAGTATTTTAAGGTTATTGGTGACTTTCTGCTTATGTTGCTCCAGATTACAGGAGGTTTTACACATCTAGTACCATATGATTGAACCCATGCTTTTTCTGTGAATATAAATCCGGATAAATTCGCACCGAAATATTCAACCATATCAGTTCTTTCATACTCACCATGTACAAGTACATCAAGGTTTAAATCTTCTTGTAATTTAATACATTTTTCGATTTGTGATTTTATAAAAACATCATAATCTTCATTTGATACTTCACCTTTTTTATATTTTGAACGTATAGATTTCAATTCGCTTGTTTGTGGAAAAGAACCTATTGTTGTTGTGGGTAAAAGTGGAAGATTAAAATATTCTTTTTGAATTAGATTTCGACTACTTCTGGTTGGCAATCTGGTTGTGTCTTTTTCAGTTATTTCAAAATCAAAATTTTCTTCAGTAAGTCTATTTTTTATTAAATCAATATTATCATTATATTTAATATTATTAGTTAAGTCAATCTCATTTATAAGATTTTTCAAATCATTTAATTCCAACAATTTTTCTTCTGCAAAGGATAAATGTTTTTTATATTCATCCCCTAAGAGAGTTTCATTTTTTAATGTATAAGGTACATGTAGAAGGGAGCATGATGTGTTTATGACTATGTTTTCAGTATGTTTTCTTAAAGTGTTTAAAATATTTAATGATTTTTTGTAATCATTTTTCCATATGTTTTTACCATTTACAACACCTGCAAAAATGGTGGTATTTTTATTTTTTAGATATTCAGAAATTAAACGTAAATTTTCTTCACCTTCTATAAAATCTAAACCAATAGCATCAAAATTAAAATTGAAAACAACTTCTGCAACATCTCTTATATCACCAAAATAAGTTTGTAGTAAAATTTTTGTTTGTATTTTATCTTCTAATAATCTTGAGTAAATTTCTTTGAAAAGCTGTACGGACTTGCTGTCTAAATCCATAACTAAATAAGGTTCCTCTATTTGTACATATTCGGAATTTAACTCATTTAATTTTAATAAGAGTTTTTTGTAAGCTTCTATTATAGAATCTTTCAAATTATAAATAGAAGTATTGTCCTTAAATTTAGACAAATTTAAAAATGTAAAAGGGCCAATAAAAGAAGGCTTTGTTTTTATTCCATTTTCTAAAGCTTCAATATATTCTTCAATTATTTTATCGGCATTTAATTTTATTACAGTATCATTATCAAACTCAGGAACTATGTAGTGATAATTTGTATTAAACCATTTTTTCATTGAAAAAGCTTTTACATCTTTTAGTTCATCTTGATATCCTCGAGCAACAGCAAAGTAAGTGTCAATAGGGGATAAATTCAAATCAAGATATCGTTTTGGTATGACGTTTAACATAAAAGCAGTATCCAACATATTATCATAAAATGAAAAGTCATTTGAAGAAATATAATCAATGTTATTTTCTTTTTGTGTTAATAAGTTTTGAATACGTAATTTTTTTGAGATAGATTTTAAATTTTCAAAATTTATCTCACCTTTAAAATATTTTTCTGTTGCAAATTTTAATTCACGTAATGAACCTATGCGAGGATAGCCTATTGTCGAAGTTTTCATATCAATCACCTTTTCCTTATAAATTAAAGGTTACTATTCAGCACCTAAAGGTAAAGTTTACTATTTGTAGAAGTTACGAATATGCTGAGGATATCAGGCTTTCCAGTTACTATGCCCTTCGGCAAAATATCTTCGCCTTACACATATTGCTGAATACTAACATTATGTTGTATTTTATATTTAGATTATAACATTTAATTTTGATATAGCATAGAATAATATTTTTATATCTTGCTATAGTATAAAACTATATTAATAATATGCTTAAAAAGTAATTGAAGTTATAAGAAAATAATGTTATAATAAAAAGAGAAAACGTAGAAGAGGAGAACGATAAAATGGCAAGAAATGCAGTGAAAGCTAAGTTGGACATAATATTCAAAAAAATATTTACAGATAAAAACAATGAAGATTTATTGACGGATTTTATAGCATATATGATAGATATACCAGTTAAATCAATAAAAGAAATAGTAATACAAAACACAGAAATACTACCTTTGTACTCTGAAAATAAATTCAGTATACTAGATTTAAAAATGAAGGTAAATGATAAAATAGTAAATGTTGAACTACAAATAAAAGAAGAAGTTGATTTTAGAGATAGGGCATTGTTTTATTGGTCAAAATTATATAGTGGAGAATTAAAAAGTGGAGAGGATTATGGAAACATACCAGAAACAATATCAATAAATATATTAAACTTTAATTTATTTGATTGCAAAGAGTACCAGTCATCTTTTACGATGATGGAAAAGACTAGGTATGAAGTGTTAACTGAAAAATGTAAGATTCATTTTTTTGAGTTGAAAAAGATAAATAAAAAGGTAAATAAAAAAGACAGAAAATCGTTATGGTTACAGTTTATAAATGCTGAAGAAGAGGAGGAGTTTCAAATGTTAGAAAAAACAGAAATACCAATCATGAAAAAAGCAATAATGGTAATAAAAGAAATGAGTGCAGATGAAAAACTTCAGGAAATGGCAAGAATGAGGGAAAAAACATTACATGATGAAGCATCAGCTATTGTATTTGCAAAGAGAAAGGGATTAGAAGAGGGAATGCAAAAGGGAATGCAAAAGGGGATGCAAAAGGGAATGCAAAAAGGGATGGTGGAAGAGAAAATAAAAATATGCAAGCAAATGCTTAAACATGGGCTTCCTATAGATGATATATCAAAAATAACAGGATTATCGTTAGAAGAAATAAATAAA
>JAEXNS010000031.1 GCA_023439605.1 Bacillota bacterium
CAAAATCGCATTACATAAAAATATGTAATGCGATTTTGTTATCTATGCCTTCCTCCACCACCATGGGAACGTCCACTTGATGATCGGTGACTTGAACCGCTAGACGAGCCGCCACCCCCGGAGGAGCTACTTTGTATTTTGGTTTTATTTACATATTCACGAATAAATCTATCGCTTTTTATAGAAAAGTTAACATCATTTTCAGTAATATAATTCATTGATGATCGTTCATATTTTATCTTTTTGTAACTTAAAAACACCATAATTCCTATTATTGCCGATGCACAAAGTGAAATAAAGAAGCTAGTTAAAAATCCAGCACCCCAGTTATAAACTTTTTTAAAAACTGGTTTGTCCACAGATGTTTGTACTATTCCGTATTCATCCATGTATTTATACATTCCAATATTACTATCATAAATACTATAATACTTAGGTACACCTTTATCATAATTTTTTCTTATAGATTTACATATGTTTTTTACAGCACCTAAATAATCATTTCTTTTTAGATAATCGCTCATATCAAAAAGCATCTGATCTATTCTATCGTTATCGGGTGCATTTGTAAAATAAAATTCCGCTTTTCCAAAAGTTGATATGTAGTCATATTTTGTAGCATCATTTATTAAAACCAACAAACCATCTTGACCTTTTCCAGGAAATAATCTATCATAAAAATCATCGGCAAATTTTTGAACACTTAAATCTGTTGTTACATTTGTCTCATCACCTATTATAGAAAATACCAAGTTCATATCTATATATTCTTCTGTGTACTTTATTTCTTCTACTGCTTTTGCATAATCACTCTCACTTAGCTTTGAAGACAAATCAAACATGTATTGAATCTCGCCTGCATGAACACTGAAAGGAATAGTGACAAAAAGGAATAGAACGCATACGAAAATCATTTTAATTTTTTTCATGATATAAAATATCCTCCTATTGTCAAAATCAATGTTAATGCCAATGCAAATCCACCACAAAATGCCAGTAGTTTCTTAGTGGACAAAGGAGGTAAGCCTGCGGTCTTTCCTGTTTGACCATTTATTGCAAATTCATACATTTTACCATTATAATTGTATGTCATAAACCAAACTGGCAATAAAGCATAGTTCCAGTTTGTATTCAATATATTGTTTTTAAAATTATTCATAGTAACTGAGCTATAGCCCGTAATAGACTGTCTAATTAAATCCTCACAACCGTTATCAACTCTTTTTTTGATAATTGGAAAAACATCCGCCTTATTTACATCATATTTGTCAGCTAAAAATCCACTCAAATATGACATTGAAAAAGGTTTTATTTGCTCATAATCAAAAGGTTCTATAGCTTGCATCAGATTATCTTCTATTTTACTTGCACCGTCTGCCGGAACACCTTTAAAATTTAAAGTTGCCGCTCTATCTACTGCGTATTCTTTTGTTTCTGTATATCTATATGAACCACTAGACCAAGTTCTAATATTTTTTCCAATTGCATTTACACTAGCTGTAGCATTACAATCCGCCAGCCAAAAAGGAACATACAATCCAACCATTTTTTCAAGCTGTTGTTCAGATTTAAAATCAGTTGGTACAAATTTCTTTTTAGAGACCCATTTTTTAAATGTTTCCACAGCTTTAGCTTTTGTAACTGTAAAAGGAATTACTTTATTGGGCTTATAATCACCAGCCAGTCTTCCTGCCAATACTACAGGACTATGGCAATAAATACAGAATGTTGCCGCTGTTGTATTTTCAGCCATTATTTCCGCACCACAACTAGAACAAGAATATAAATTTGTTGATTGAGCAAATTCATTTTGTTCTTGAACTACATTTTGGTTATTAGGTTCTATGTTTTCATTTAGGTTTGTATTTTCATTGTCTTCAAAAATTGTTTTTATTTCAGTATCTGTAAAAAAACTCAAACAATAATCACAACCAAAGCCTTGTTTATCAGCTTTGTATGATAATGGTGCACTACAATTTGGACAATTATATTGTATAGCTTCCAAGAATATTCCTCCGTTTTAATTTTTAGTTAATATTTAGCCATATGTTTAAGGAAAAGATTTTGCCGAAGGTCCAGAGCGACCAGACAATGTCATCAACTTAGTATAAAGCAATTAAAGTTTTAATCGATTTTTTTCAAATATAATCTACTGCTTAGGACTACCACAACTAGAACAAAATTTCCCTGTATTATCTTGACCACATGAACATTTCCAACTTGAAGCTGCCTCTGGTTGAGGCTTACCACATTCTGAACAGAATTTGCCTGTATTTACAGCACCACATGCACACTTCCATCCACTTGTCGGAACAGGTTTTGCCTTTCCGCATCCAGAACAGAAATTCCCTGTATTTCCACCTTGTCCACAACTACAAGTCCATGCATTTGCATTTTGTTGCTGTTGTTGCATTTGCATAGCGTTGTTTTGTGTAGCACCTTGCATAAAACCTGAAGCCACGTTCATACCCATACCCATTCCCATAAAAGCACTTCCAGCACCGGCTGGATTTGAAGCTGCTGCATTTATTCCGGAAGCTATGGTTGATTGAACATAACCTTCTCTTACGTTTGGATTACTCATAATTGTACCTTGACTGTGCATTCTGAGTATTTTTTGACTTTCTTCATCATAATTTAAACTGCTTATACCAACTTTATCTATTGCCAAACCACGACTTTTCCATTCTTCGTCTAATACGTCTGACATATATTTAGATAAACTTGATACTTGTGCCATCAAATTAACCAAGTTAATACCATCTACTGACATTTGTCCAATTGCAGTTTGCAAAGCACCTAAAAACTCATCTCTTAATTGTAAATTAAGTTCTTCTATATTTACATTTGCATTATTTTTTTGATAATTTTCATTGAAGAATAATATAGGATCCACTATTTTCAAACTATATCTTCCATGAGCTCTAACAAAGAGAACTGTCCCCAATCTTGTATCAAAAAAGCTTATAGGTTGAGGAGTTCCGAAAGTTAATCCTGTGATTTCCTTTAAATTTATATAATATACCTTTTGATTTTGAGATGGTTGACCACCAAATTTAAATCGTTCAAAAGATTCCTTTACTGATTCTTTAAGTTGTCCGTTAAATACTGATGGTGCAGATGACAAATAAACCGTATAATAACCTTCTTCAGAAGAATAATCCACTATTTTACCACTTTCAACCAAAAGCATCATTTGATTTGGATAAACGTGAATCACTGAACCATTTGAAATTACATTTTCATCTCTTTTTTTGTTAACGCCCTTTTTAGTGGAAACTTGTACACCTCTTAAAATAACATCACTTGATTGTGCTTGAGCTGGCTCAATAACCTCAAGCCATTGATCTGCCAAATTTCCTGTAACTGAATTTATAGCTGCTTTAATTATACCCATTTCTTCTATACCTCCATAATATATAAAATTTTATTTTTAATTTATTTTTTATTAAGATATTTATATTACTATTTAGCCATATGTATAATGCAAAGATGTTTTACCGAAGGTCTAGGGCGACCGGAAAGCCCAGTCGACTCCTCAGAGTCGAAACTCTTGCAAAATCGTAAACTTTGGCTGAATAGTAACATATTTATAAAATTAAAATCTACATAAAACAAGTATTTATGCGAATAAAAATTAATTTAATAAATATTATTATACCATTGTATCATAATTTATGCAAGATAATTTTAGCATAAAAACAGGCATCCATTAACGGTAGCCTGTTTTTTAGTATTATAAAATTTTTATGAACCAGTCAAATAATCAACCAAAATTAACAAGTCACTTGTATCAACTTTTCCATCTTTGTTTAAGTCTGATTTAACTGTATATCTATTTTCCATACCTAATATTTGTTTTTTTAATTTAACCAAATCAAGCATTGATGCCAAGTTGTTTTCATCTATATCACATAAATCAAGATAATATTGACTAGATTCTTTTGCAATTAACTTATTGTCAATTGATTTATCCGACAAATAAATTATATGTCTCTGTCCAAACAAAAATAATATCATGTCTTCTGACATACCTGCTTTTTCAACTGCACTTTTTAATTGATCACCAAGTT
This sequence comes from Bacillota bacterium, assembly GCA_023439605.1. Lineage (GTDB taxonomy): Bacteria > Bacillota > Clostridia > Oscillospirales > Ruminococcaceae > JAEXNS01. The sequence continues at coordinate 4,074 of JAEXNS010000031.1, forward strand.
CAGAGGCCATAATTCTAGCATATTCATCTTCAACCTTTAAAGTATTACATATTTGCTTACCCATTAAATTGGGTAACATATACTTTATTCCGTCTATTTCAATCGAAGCTTCCTTAACATAAAATTCAAGTGGTTCACTTGAAGCAAACATACCCATAAGTAAACCTATTTCATCTATGTTTGATGATTTTGCAGATAAACTCGATAAATTCCATTCAAAATATTGTTCTCTAGAGCCTAAAACTACTGTTTTAGTTTTATCTAAAAATGACATTTTTCCATCTTTCGTTGTACAGAAAGTTCCAACTATTAAACTGTTGGTGTTTATTTCCTCATCAATGATTACTGAAATTTTTAATACTCCATTTTTTATTTCATCCACATTCCCAAAATCCGCACTAACAGGGATAAATGTTGCAAATAAAATAACCAAAACAGTCACTAAACTTATAAATTTCCTTTTCATAAAACTAATCTCCTTTTTAAAAAAATCTGATACTAATATAAAATTAGTATCAGATTTAATGTATATCTTGCTTATTTTCTATCTTTTTTAAAAACAACTGCAACTCCAGCTGCTGCCATTAGACTAGCTATTGCAATAGCAATACCTTTTTCTCCTGTTGTAGGATTTGTACTTTTAGCCGCTGTAGTGGTTGTACCTGCAACTGCACCAGTAGTTGTTGTAGCTGCTGCTGTAGTAGTTGCTGCCGCTGTTGTTTCTGTAGCTGCTGCCGTTGTTGTAGGAGCTACCTCTGGATATCCATATGGCATTAATTCCATTTCTTGAGTTCCAGCAACATCTGAATAAATCTTTAAGTTTGTAACTTTAATCTGGAAACCATTTGTTTTCATCTTAGCATTGGCAGCTTTACTTTGATCTTTTTCTTCTGGTTTACTTGCTGATTGATATGACCAATCTTGAATAACTATACCTTCCTGTTGAGGTGTAAGCAACTTTGTATCTAATAAAAACTTTAATTCTACGTCTTGCGAAACTTCTTTATATCCAGAAGTCTCGGCATCCATCATAGATAACTTCCATTCATATTCTCCAGCATTAGTCCATATTCCACCACCAACAAATGAAGTGGGGACTTTTGCAGTATTTGAGTATGTTATAGTCATTTTTATATTTCTTATTTTAGAAACATTTTCCTGGCCCACTAAATCAGATGCATGTAATTGAGCTTTAAATGGCTTGTTGTCTTCAGTAGGTCCAAAAACAAGCTCATTTTCATTTTTACTTATAATTTCAACAACTGAAGGGTTTCCATCTGCATAAGTTGCCTTATCAAAGTTTACTGCCCCTACAAAAACTGAGGTTAGTAAAGTTGCTGATAAACATAATGCACCTATAGCCGCAAATACTTTTTTAAATTTCATAGCCATTACCTCCATTTTTTTTAATTTCGTTACTATTCAGCCATATGTTTAAGGTTGAGATGTTTTACCGAAGGTCCAGG
>JAEXNS010000039.1 GCA_023439605.1 Bacillota bacterium
AAATCACCATCTTTTGCATTTTCACATATGTAATCACAAACTTGTTCAAAATTAAATTGTTTTCTATCGTTTGTCTGTTCAACACCTTTTTCTTGTTCAAAGCAAATGCAGTTTTCGATTTTCTTGGCTAAATCTTCAGAGTATATATGATACGTGTTCTTTTCTCTAGAACCCATGATATCAGTTAGCACACATATATCTGCAATTGATAATGATTTTGCAAAATCATCTAAAAGCATAGCAGTTCTTGAAAAAGTAAATGGTTGAAATACAGCATAAACTTTATTATAACCCATCTCCATTGCTGCATTTAAGGTTACCTCTACTTCGGCTGGATGATGTGCATAATCATCAACTATAGTAATTCCTTTTGAAACACCGATTTGCTCAAATCTTCTTCCTGCACCTTTAAAGTCATATAGACCTTTTTGGATAGATGGAATTTTCCCACCAACGTATCTACTTGCTGCAATTGCTGCAATAGAGTTAATTAAGTTATGCTTTCCAGCTACATTCAAAGTTATTTCGGCTAGGTTTTCACCTTTATAAACAGCAGTATATCTTGTTTGCATTGCATTTATTTTTATTATATTATCAATATAATAATCATTTGTACTGTTAAATCCAAAAGTTATAATTTCACGATTAGTTATGTTTTTTAAAGCTTTCAATGAATTTTCATCATCGCCATTTACGATTATAGCTTTTGAAGTCAATTCGCAAAATTTGTTAAAAGATTTTATTATATTATCAAGTGTTTTAAAATAATCAAGATGATCAGCATCTATATTTAAAATTACGGATATATCAGGGTGAAGTTTTAAAAAAGTATCTACAAATTCACAAGCTTCACATACCAAAATATCACTTTTACCTGCAAGTCCACTTCCGTTTATACAAGGAAGTTTTCCACCTATAAAAGCGGAGATATCAATACCTTGAGTATATAAAATTTGTGTTATCATAGAAGTTGTGGTTGTTTTCCCATGTGTACCAGATACACAGATTGCATTTTCATACCATTGTGTAACTATACCTAAAAGTTCACTTCTCTCTAAAACTGGTGCAGTTCCTGCTTTAGCGGCAATTAATTCAGGATTATCGGACATTATTGCAGCAGTATGAATAATTAAGTCAGCACCTTCTATATTTTCGGCACGTTGTCCGACAAACACAGGTATCCCCATTTTTCTTACTGCGTCAAGTGTTTCAGTTTCGTTGTTATCAGAACCCGTCAAATAATAGCCTTTTGAATGTAGGATTTGTGCCAAAGGATACATACCAGAGCCACCTATACCAATAAAATGTATATGTTTTTTATCTTTTAAAATATCATTATTCATATTAAATTCCACCTTTTAAATAAAAATATGCTTTCATAATAGCAACTTGAGTTTTTGCATCTTTAATTTCATTTGACATTATCATTTCAATAGCTTTATCGAAAGGGATTTTTATTACATCCAAAAACTCATCCTTATCTAGATTTTGCTGTGAAAATGTTAATTCCGTTGCAAGATAAACATGAATTTTTTCAGTTAAGTAGGCTGGAGTGGGGAATATGTAGCCTAAATAAGAAAGCTTGTTTGCTGTAGCACCAGTTTCCTCAAGTAATTCTCTTTTTCCACATTCAAAATGGTCTTCACCTATATTTAATTTTCCAGCAGGAACCTCAATTAATACTTCTTGTGTTGGATATCTAAATTGCTTTACAAGTATTATTTCATTATTTTCTGTTATAGGTACAACACAAACTCCACCAGAGTGAATTAAGTATTCACGTTCTGCTATAGTGTTATCCTCTAATTTTACGGTGTCTTTATTTACGTCAAAAATTCTTCCTTTATAAACGCTTTGACTAGAAATCATTTCTTCAAATAGATGCATAATTTAAAATCACTCCTTTATTAATTAACCTTACATTTATTTTGTTTTATTTTGTAAAATACTAGATAAACTGAAAATATAACTATGGAAATAAAAAATATTATTAAACCAGCGTAAAAACCATAAGGAACATATGAAAATTCAATTATATTCTCACCTTTTGGTGCTTTTACTGCCATAAATCCACCACTTACTTCTTCTATTTCGACAGGTTGATTATTTACTTTAGCAGAAAAACCTTTGTCATATGGTACGCTGAAAAAAACAAGGTTTTCTTTTTCTAAATTTATCTTTGCTTCAAAACCATAGCTATTTTTTGTGAAACTATAACAAGAATTAGAAGCCCTTTTTTTACATTCTTCCACATATCCATCACGAGTTAGATTGTTGCTTTCTAATTCATCAGAAGAAGTTAATAAGTCACCATATTTTAAAATTTGGTCCTCATTTAGATAAATAGCTTTTACAAGCATATTTGAACGAGAAGACTTTGAAATAGAATTATAATTTTTATCATTTACATAGTAATCATAAGTAAATCCCATAGGAATATAATATTGATTTTCATAAATATCAAAACCATTTTCAGTTTTCAGATACTCAAAACCTTCTAAATTTGAGACTAAATTTTTTTTAGCATTTGAATCCAAACTTTCTTCGGTATTTTCGGATTTTTCTTCTTTTTTATCGAAATAATATTTTACAGAAAATAACCCTCTAAGAGCATATTCGGTAGTATCGGCTCTAGAAGCAACATCTCTTTGAACTCCTACAGAATCATAAAACTGCATTAAAGATGAAGGAACTATACTATGGAAGGTTCTCATACTTGAAAAACCCCAAACCATAGGATAATTATCATAGTTTTCAGATATATCAATTCTGAAAAATTCGTTTGAACTTTGTGTAATAGAAATAGAATCTTTTTCTTTTACAAGTGGTTTAAGATACTCATTTGGATAAGGTCCTATTGCTATTCCATAATAAAAAACTATGCTTGTACATAAAAAACATGAAACAACGGTTATCTGTTTGATAAGCTTGAAGTTAATATTTTTTTTATTTTTTAAAACAAAAAATAATGTTATTAAAGAAATAATACAAATTCCTAAAGTTATGTAAAAATAAATTAAATCTTTAGGCAGTTTGAACCATTGAATTTTATCTTCGGATTGAGTTGGGATAATACTTATTAAACCAAAGAAAGTTAACATAAAAGCAGAAATTTTAAATCCATAATTCCATTTGATTTTTTTGTTTTCAAGAGCATATGCAGTCGCCAATGTCATTATTAAAATAGGCATGTAATACCATCTTGCGTAATATGAGCTATTAAACATATAAAAAGAAGAATTTAAAATTGGAATAAAAGCACAAACAACACATATTTTTATTATTCTTGAAATCCAGTGGTCAGGACTATATTTTATAAATGACAAAACTCCAACCATTGAAAAA
>JAEXNS010000065.1 GCA_023439605.1 Bacillota bacterium
AAATAATATCTGGTGGTATTATTTTGTATAGTAATGAAGAAAAAATGAATATAAAAAAATGGGACCGTTATTTTAAATGTGAATGCATATATGAAAAGATTGATGCGGGACATTTTTTTATAAATGATTATTATGTTGAAATGGCTGAAATAATAAAGAGTATTATTCAATAACAGAAAGTAAATATTTGAATCGATTTTGTTAAAATCGGAATTTTAAATAGAAAGAAGTCTAAGCTAATGGTTCTAAATTGCATTGACATCTCTAAAGTAAACAAAGATAATTACATGATTTTTAAGGAGAAAGTTTCCGAGGAAATAATAAGAAAATCAGAACGATTTATTTTTCCTAAAGATTCATATAGATGTATATTAGGCGAATTGCTTCTTAAGTATAGTGTGTATGAGGCGACAAATAAAATTTTCAGCTTGGATATTAGCAAAAATTACTACGGAAAGCCTTTTATTAGAAATATAAAAGGCTTTAATTACAATATATCTCATTCTGGAGACTGGTTGGTGATTGCATATGGTGTTTGTGAAGTTGGCGTCGATATAGAAAGTGTACAAAATGATATGGAAGGTGTCATTGATAGTATTCTAACTAAAACAGAAAAAGAATATGTTTATTCTTTTCCTGTTTATGAAAGAAATAGAAAGAGAATTCAAATATGGACTTTAAAAGAGAGCTACATTAAATATATTGGCACAGGATTTTCAACTGATATTAATTCGTTTTCGGTTAACGCTGATAATGGGGGGGTGATAACCAACAATCTTCAGCAAATAAGTGGAATAAAACTTAGTTGTTTGACACATAGAAATGATTATTATATATCAGTATGTAGTCATGATGATAATATTGTAAAAAAAGAAATATCAATAAAAGCATTGATCGATTTTGCGGCTCGCATAGACTTGATCTAAAATGCTGATTTTCTTGATTTTACGAGTTTTTTATGGTATAATGAAATTATAGAATAACGATACAACGACAGTAGGCGGGTAACATTGAAATTTTTTAACCCCACTAAATTTAGAGTGGGGTTTCACTTTGTCAAGGGGTGTTAAGTTTGACAGATACTCAAAAACATATGTAGTTTATAAAACAACCTATATAAAAGGCTCAATATAATCATATACAATAATAATAAACAGCTAGAAAGGCTACAAAATGATAAAAATAGATAATTTATCCTATTCATTTCCGCAAAAAGATTTGTACAATAAAATTTCATTTAAAATAGAAGCTCAACAACATTGTGCTTTTATAGGCACAAGTGGCAGTGGCAAAAGCACGTTGATTGATATAATTATTAATCAAGATAAGTATATGTTTGATGGGGATATAGATATTGCACCAAATGCCACAATTGGATATGTAAGTCAGTTTTATACGAAAGAAAAAATAAGTGAAAGTACAGTATTTGAATATATAGCTGAAGAATTTATTAAGTTACAAAATGAAATAACATCAATTTGCGATCAAATGAACTCCTCTTCAGATATTGATAGCTTAATGGAACATTACCAACAATCTTTAGACAAATTTAATTCAATTGGTGGTAACGATTTTGAAAATACTATCAATAAACAATTAAATTTAACGAACTTATTAAAGCATAAATATTTAAAAGTAACTCAACTAAGTGGAGGCGAATTTAAGCTTATTCAAGTTATAAAAGAAATGATTTTAAGACCAGACTTAATTATTATGGATGAACCTGATGTGTTTTTGGATTTTGAAAACTTAAATTCTCTAAAAAATCTTATCAATTCACATAAAGGTATGATGTTGATTATAACACATAATAGGTATCTATTGAATCATTGCTTTGACAAAATACTACATCTTGAAAATATGGAGTTACAAGAATTTGATGGAAGATATATTGATTATAACTTTTCACTTCTTGAAAGTAAAATTGAATTGCAAGAACTAGCTAATATTGATGATGCCGAGATTGCAAGAAATACTGTTTTAATAGATAAACTAAGAGAACTAGCAACAAACAATTCAGAAGTAGCAAGAGGGAAATCGCTTAAGGCTAGATTGAAAATTCAAGAAAGATTAGAAGCACGTAAAATTAAATCACCATTTTTATATATTAAGCAACCAAATATCCGTTTAGTTACAGAAAATCCAATCGAAGAAATTACTGCTTTAAAAGTTAAAGATTACAGTATTGCATTTAGTGATATTCTATTGGAAAATGTTAATTTTGAGATTAAATCTAATGAAAAAGTAGCTATTATTGGTGCAAATGGAACAGGAAAAACAACTTTGATTCGTGAAATATTTAAGAATAGTAATAATGCTATTGAGATAAATGAAGGTATTGAAGTGGCATATTTATCTCAAATTCAAAATGAAATATTAAATGAATCAAACACAATACTTGAGGAGTTTTTTGAAAATGGATTTAAAACTTATGATGAGATTAAAGAATATGTTTTAAATTATGGATTTGCAGAAGAATCTATCAATCAAAAAATAGGGACTTTATCTGGTGGGGAAAAAAATATACTTCAATTGGCTAAAATTGCTCATGGTAAACCCAATATGTTACTTCTTGATGAACCCTCAAGTCATTTAGATACATATTCTCAAATTGCTCTTGAAAAAGCTATAAAAAACTATAATGGTGCAGTTATAATTATATCTCATGATTTTTATTCAATAGTTAACTGTACAGATTTTGTGTTAATAATCGAAGATAAGACTATTAGGAAAATGAGTATGCGGAAATTTAGAAAAATGATTTATAAAAAACATTTTGATAAAGATTATTTAGAAATTGAACAGAAAAAAACATTAGTTGAAAATAAAATAGAAATGGCTTTAAAAGCCAATGATTTAGAACTTGCAAAAATACTATCTAAAGAGTTAGAATCTCTTATTAAATTATTTTAAATTGATATTGACAATAGTAACTAAAAAAAGATGTAATAATCTGCAGGAATTATAGCAGATTATTGCATCTTTTTTATTTTAATGGTATAATTAAGTGGAAACAATCTTCTGGTTTTTATAGAAAAATAATGAACCTTTTGTTATCTTTAAAAACTGTGTTTGAAAAATGAATTGCGTAAGCAAGCGTTTTAAGCGTTGTGTTTTGTTAAATCGGGAGATTAATAGACAAGGCGTTTATTGTTTTTATTTAAGATGTTGTGTATATTTTATATATTAGAAAGAGGTGCTACTATGTTGAAAAAGATTTTATTACAGACATGTTATTTTTTAAGCCCGTTATTTTTGATAATTACAATTTACGTTTCAAATCCGAATTATTATGGTGAAAATATGATACCCATGATTTTAGGTGCTTTAGCATTTACTTGGTTAAATTTTCAGCTGATATTAAGTGCAAGACCAAAATCAGTTGAAGCTTTGTTTGGATTGGATAAATTATTTAGATTTCATGGTATTATGGCTTTTAATGCGATTATTTTAGCCTTTTCACATAAAATTTTAAAGGAATTTAAATTTGCAGAAAGCTTAAAAACACAGTTTGGAAATATTGCTATCATTATGTTCCTTGCGGCTGCCATTTTGGCACTAATTTTTATTGTAGATACCGTGGTTAAAAAGATAAAACTTCTTAAAGAAGTTCGTTATTTATTTAGAAAATTAGCAATAGGAAGATATGATATTCAAAAATTATTACATAATATGAATGTAATTGCAGTTACATTGGTTTTTATTCACGTTATGATGACTTATTCTGCCAATGATATTATGGTGAAAATTATTTATATATGCTATTTTGGGGTTTCAATGTCATTTTATTTATATCATAAAATAGTTTCAAGATCTATAATCAAGAAAAATTTCATAGTTGATAAAATAACACAAGAAACTGATTTGATGTATACAATTATATTGAAACCACAAAAAGGACAAGTATTTGCATATAAGCCAGGTCAATTCAGCTTTATTAGAATTATAAGCAATGGAATAAGTAGAGAAGAACATCCATTTTCAATTACATCTCAACCGCTTAATACTAGCTCACTATCTTTCACAATAAAAAATCTTGGAGATTGGACGTCAAATGTAAGAAATGTACAGGTCGGTAGTAATGTGTTCGTTGATGGTCCTTATGGCAGATTTAGCCCAACTTTATATGACTGTGAAGGAGGGATAGTCCTTATTGCAGGAGGGGTTGGAATTACTCCAATGATAAGTATTTTGAGGTATTATAAGGAGTTTAATAAAAATCAGAAAATAATATTATTTTGGGGAGTTAATAATATAAATGAGATTATTTTATCTGATGAATTTAAAAATTTAGGTAATGAAATGAATGACTTTACTTTCATTCCTGTATTGGCAAAAGATGATGAATTTCATGGCGAAAAGGGTTATGTATCAAAGGATAAACTGGAAAAATATATTTCCAAAAACAGCAGATTAAAATTCCATTATTTTGTCTGTGGTCCTTCGATTATGCAGACAAATGTATTAAAAGATTTAAAATCAATGGGTATATCAAAAAAACACATACATAATGAAGAATTTTCTTTATAAAGGGAGTATCAATATGAAAAAAATTATAATACTTAGTTGTTTATCATTAATGGGGGTAACGCTTTTACTGTCATCATGTTCTAAATCAAGTTCAAGCAATACTGAAAAAAATCAGACATCTTCATTGTCCTCAAATACTTCATCAAATTTAAGTGATTCTGGGGACGAATTAACCACATCATCTGAATTGACAATCTTTACTGTGGACGAATTAGCAAAATACAATGGTAAAAATGGTTCTAGTGCTTACGTTGCAGTAGATGGTGTAGTTTATGATGTTACTAATTCGAATAAGTGGAAGGAAGGTAGCCATCAAGGTTATAATGCAGGAACTGATTTGACAGAATATATTAGCAAATCGCCACATGGAAAATCTATATTAGATGAAATGCCTGTTGTAGGAAAAATGGAATAATACTGATTTTTGATTATTAAACGTAAAATCAAATAGTATAGTTTGTTTGCGATTATTTGCTTTATACTTATAAATTATTCAAGGAGAACGCTTATGGATTTATTCTCATCAATACAAATTAAAAATATTGAGTTTGCAAATAGAATAGTTATGGCACCTATGGTTCCTTTTTCGAATTTATATCATAATTCTGGAATTATAAATAGTGTTTTACTCGATTTTTATAAAAAAAGAGCAACCAGTGGTATAGGTTTAATTATTTCACAATCGTTGAATGTAGCTACCGATCATAAAGTAGATGGATTTGCTTCAATTTACTCAAAAGAACAAATGAAACCACTAGAAATCGTTGTTGATTTTTTACACCAAAATAATACACGATTTTTTACACAGCTTGCATTTCCAAAAGTAGGCTCACATGATAATCAATTGTTAAATAGTATGTCAACAAATGAGATACAACATTTAATCAATGACTTTGTAATGGCTGCAAGATTAAGTAAATTATCTGGTTGCGATGGTATTGAATTACATGGTGCTCATGGGTTTTTTCTTAACATGTTACTTTCTAATGAATATAATCATCGTAAAGATGCATATGGAGGTTCTTTGGAAAATAGATTGAGATTTGTTAGAGAAGTTATTGAGAAAATCGGAAAATTTACAGATGACAATTTTGTTATATCTTACCGAATGGGTTGGTCGGATTCGACAGAAACTGATATACAAATTGCATCTGAATTAGAAAAGATGGGTGTAAGTCTATTGCATATTTCATATGGTCTAAGACCCAAAAGAATATTCGATTTCCCAGAAAATTATTCATATAATGAAACTGTTTATGCAGGAACATTGTTGAAAAAAACTTTAAAAATACCAATTATAGTAGTTGATGATATACAAACACTTAGTCGAGGAAATGACTTGATTGAAAACAAAAGAAGTGATTTTGTTGCATATGGAAGACCATTTTTGGCTGATTATAATTTTGTATATAATTCTTCAAATGACCCATGTTATAGACCTTGCATAAAATGCAAAAAATGTCTTTGGTTTACTGACGGAACTCTATGTCCTGCAAAATTGTAAACTTTATCTTTTTTGGTTGAATAGTAACTTCATTAGGTTACTATTCAGTCATATGAATAAGACAGAAATATTTTACCGAAGGTCCGGGGCGACCGGAAAGCCCGGTCGACTCCTCAGAGTCGAAAACCTTGCAAACAGAGTTGAATAGTAAATTTATTAGTTGTAAATAAAATAAAAAATACAGAAAAATATAAATATAAATCTTGAAAAAGAAAGAAGGTTAAAGCATGAAAACTTCTCCAATGCTTACAGTTATGCTTACATATAACGACCTTACTGTTAGGAATGCTTATGAAATATTCGATCAGTGCAAGGATAGTGCTGTTGAATGTTGGGGGCTAAAAGAAGAACCTCTTGAGGTTGAAGAAATGAAAAAAATTCTTAATTATATGAAAAAATGTGGGAAGAAAACGGCTCTTGAGGTGGTTAGCTATGATAAAGAAAAGTCACTTGCCAGTGCAAAGAATGCTGTTGAGTGGGGCTGTGATTATTTAATGGGAACGGTATTTTCTGATGCTGTCAATGACTTGTGCAAAGCTAATAATCTTAAATACTTGCCATTTGTAGGTGATGTTTCAGAACGCCCATCAATTCTTGAAGGAAATATTAATGACATTATCATACAAGCAAAAGAATATCTCAGTAAAGGTGTATATGGTATTGATCTTCTTGGTTATCGTTATAATGGTAATGCAGCTGAACTTATAGAAAACATCGTTAATAAGGTAGATACACCTGTTTGCGTTGCTGGGAGCATAAATTCTTATTTAAGACTTGATGAAATAAAACGTATTTCTCCATGGTCTTTTACAATTGGAAGTGCCTTTTTTGAAAATAAATTCGGTGATAGAGTTCCTGAGCAGATAGAAAAGGTACTGCAATATATGAAACAAAGTGATGCTTCAGCTTAGGTATTTGATATGATGAATAAATATTTTCCTTATGAATATTGTAAAAGCGTTTTTGATATTGACTACGAAAAGTTGTATCAGCTTGGGTATAAAGCTATAATTTTTGATATTGACAATACGCTTGTGCACCATGGTGAAAACGCTACACCACAGATTGAACAATTGTTTATTAAGTTGCATGATATGGGTTTCAAAACAATTCTTATAACCGATAACGATTTAGAACGAACTTTAAGATTCGTTAAAAACATAAATACATCCTATATATGTGATGCTGAAAAGCCTAATATAGATGCGTATTTAAAAGCACTTGAACTACTCAAAGTGAATAAAAATGAAGTGGTTGTTATTGGGGACCAAATATTCAAAGATATTCTTGGTGCAAATAATTCATCTTTAGCATCTATTATGGTAAAATTCATTACAATTCAAAATGAGAAATGGTTAGGTTGGCGGAGATATATGGAGTATATATTTCTTTTTTTATGGCGTTTTAGTAGATTTAAAAATCGACTAGGAGGAATCAGTTTGACAAAAAAATATTCTTTTTTTCAGATTGTTAAATTGCTTTTAAGGCATGAACTGCTGTTTTGTGATATAAATAATATATGTTATAAAATATCATCAATTAAAGAAGTCACCAAAAGAAATATTTACAATTTTACACATAATGAAAATTATTTAAAAAGAAAAGTTGAATATCTTTTGGCAAATAAAATTTACAGTTGTCAGTCATATTTAATTAAACATGGAGATGGCATTGATCCGGAGGCTCAGTATAACAAAGCAATAAATATAGCAATAGCAAGCGAAAAAATAAATGGTGTAGTTATTTCGCCCGGTGAAGTATTTTCCTTCTGGAAAATAGTTGGTTCAACAACAAAACGCAAAGGGTATAAGGAAGGGCGTATTATTGAGCGAGGTCGTTTAATTACAGGCATAGGAGGGGGACTCTGTAATCTTGTTAACATTTTACATATACTTGCACTTAACAGCCCACTAGATGTAACCGAGGTACATTATCATTCTGATGCACTTGCTTTTGATCATGGTGAACGAATTCCTATGAGTTCTGGAACATCAGTAAACTATAATAATATAGATTTAAGATTTAAAAATAATACGAATCAGGATTTTCAGATTATTGTAAATGTTAAAGAAAATACACTATTTGCAGAAATTAGAAGCAATTATGATGTGCCATATACATATGATATTTCGGAAGAAGATCACCATTTCAGAAAAGAAAATAAAAAGTATTATCGAATCTCAAAAATCTACAGAGACACAATTGATAAGACTTCAGGTAAGCTTATAAGACATGATCTTATAAGAAATAATCATTCAGAAGTTATGTATGATTATTCGCTGATACCTAAGGAGATAATAAGAGAATGAATGGAGCATGATGAATTGTTTCAATATGCATAAATATGGGGTTAAAATACTTTGTTATAAAAATATATATGTTGACAGTTGTATTAACATATGCTATAATTCAAGCATATAAATTAACGATTTGAGGTGAAAGGATGCGTAACTTTTCTTGCTAATAAAGGTATGGCTAAGTAAACTTTTTTTAAACGGTTTTTATAACCGTTTGGGTTTCTGTGCCTATTTTGCAAGAAAGTTAATGTATCTTTGAGCTTGGATATAATTTTGACAAACTATGAATGGCATAGTTGCGTCTCTTTTGTGTAATAGCTACAGAATTAACTTTCTTGTAGCTATTATTTTTTTAATTAAAAACAATTATAAACAGGAGGGATTTTAGTATGTCTTTGATAAATATATCAAATTTAACTTTTTCTTATGAAGGATGTTATGACAACATATTTGAAAATGTAAACTTTCAGATAGATACAAACTGGAAACTTGGTTTTGTAGGAAGAAATGGCAGAGGGAAAACAACGTTTTTAAATCTTTTGTTAGGGAAATATGTATATGAAGGTTCTATTTCATCAAGTGTTGATTTTGAATATTTTCCATTTGAAGTGGATGATAAGACAGAATTTACAATTGATGTCATAAAAAGATATGCATGTAACATTGAAGATTGGCAAATAATCAGAGAGCTAAATCTTTTGGATTTATCAGATGAAATACTTTATCGCAGTTTTGAAACTCTTTCAAATGGTGAAAAAACAAAGGTACTCTTAGTGGCTTTGTTTCTAAAAGAAAATAACTTTTTATTGATTGATGAGCCAACAAATCACCTGGATTTAAATTCCAGAAAAATAGTTTCTGAATATTTAAGCAGAAAAAAAGGATTTATTTTAGTTTCACATGACAGAGCTTTTCTGGATGGATGTGTAGACCATATCCTTTCTATAAATAGAGAAAATATTGAGGTTCAGAAAGGCG
>JAEXNS010000126.1 GCA_023439605.1 Bacillota bacterium
AGCTAGAAAAGATTGTAATTTTAACGAATTGTTGATTAGTATGAATGATTTAAATACATATATATGTTTACAAACGGAAAGATTAGTTTTGAAAATATTAAACGCTGGTTGTCATGAGGCAATAGGAATACATACAAAAATAGAGGCTAATAAAATTAAATTAAGAGGATTTTTTTACAAAAATGGTGTGTTAAAAAGAGTTGATGAAGAATCGACTTTAGATAAATGGCATGAATTAGCGTATTTAGCGGCTGAAAAATTAAAATAATTAAAAGTCTAAAATCAAAAAAAATTAATATTTAGTTTATTTTTCAAAAAACCGTAGGTTTACGAAGGGAAAAACCCTTGGTCTCTTTACTCAAAAGCGAAATCATTACTATTTAAGAGCTTTTTTGCTTATTTTTGCGATAGAAAAGAAGCAGAGCCTCATAAATTAAATTCAAGAAAAAAATCAAAAATTGTCAGATTGAAAATGACAATTTTTGATTTTTAAATACGTAAAAATATTAATATATAATAACCATTTAAAGTGGCTATTTTATTTTTTATTCAAATATTTGTTTATAGCACTTATTAAAGCTTTTATTGATGAATTTATTATATCAGTGTCTGTACCAGCACCCCAATATTTATTTTCATTTTCATCAATTATTGAAACATATGAAATAGCTGAGGATTCTGAAGAATCATCTAGTGCATGTTCATAATAACTTTTCAAAGTGTATTTTATATCTAGGTTTTTCTTTATTGCATTACTTACAGCATCTAGACGGCCGTTGCCATGTCCTGAAACTGTTATGTTTTTTTGATTATATTCTAGCGTAACATTTGCCGTTATTCCATCTTTTTGGATATAGTGTGTTTCTAGAAGCTTAATTGGGGTTTCGATGTCTACATATCCATCAAAGAAAAAATCTTTTATTTCATTTGGCATAAGTTCTCTGTGTTGTTGATCGGAAATATTTTTTATGTAATATCCAAAGTCTTCTCTCATTTTTGGAGGTAGATTAAAACCATACTTTTGCTCCATCAAATAACCTATTCCACCTTTTCCAGATTGACTATTTATTCTTATAACATCTCCGTCATATTGCCTGCCTATATCTTTTGGGTCAATTGGTAGATAAGGAACGTTCCAAAATTGACGTTTTTGATCTTCTCTCCATTTCATACCTTTAGCAATTGCATCTTGATGAGAACCACTAAATGCAGCAAAAACCAATTCACCACTATATGGTTGTCTTTCATATACTTTCATTCTTGTAACACGTTCATACACTTCAATAATTTCAGGTATGTTTTCAAAATTTAGAATAGGGTCGATACCTTGAGAAAACATATTAAGAGAAAGCGTTATAATATCTACGTTTCCAGTTCTCTCACCATTTCCAAACAAAGTTCCTTCTATTCTGTCAGCACCTGCTATTAATCCCAATTCGCTGTCTGCTATAGCACAACCACGGTCGTTGTGAGGATGTAGGGAAATCAAAATATTTTCTCTGTTATTTAGATGGTCACTCATATATTCTATTTGATTTGCATATACATGTGGCATAGAATGTGAAACAGTTACAGGTAGATTTATAATAACCTTGTTGTCCTTTGTTGGTTTCCATATATCTATAACTTTATTACATATTTCAAGTGCAAAGTCAACCTCAGTTCCTGTGAAACTTTCAGGTGAATACTGGAATCTGAAGTTTCCAGGTGTTTTTTCTCTGTATTCGTTACATAGTTTTGCACCCAAAATAGCTATATCAATTATTTCTTCTTTGCTTTTTTTAAATACTTGTTCACGCTGTGCAACAGAAGTTGAGTTATATAGATGTATTATAGCATTTTTAGCTCCACTCAAAGCTTCAAAAGTTTTTGCTATTATATGTTCTCTAGCTTGTGTAAGAACCTGTATAGAAACATCGTCAGGTATAAGATTATTTTCTATAAGTGTTCTGCAGAAATTATACTCTGTTTCAGAGGCAGCAGGGAAACCAATTTCTATTTCCTTAAAACCTACTTTTACAAGTAGCTTAAAAAATTCAAGTTTTTCTTCAAGACTCATTGGAACAAACAAAGCTTGATTTCCGTCTCTTAAATCAACACTACACCATATTGGTGCTTTTTCAATGCTGTTTTTAGTTGTCCATCTCATAGGTGTGGCAGGTGGTGCAAAATATTGTTTGGTGTACTTTTCGAAATTTTTCATGATTAGGTCCTCCTTAATTAATAAAAATATAAATGAGTATATTTGTATTTTTGGCATAAAAAAACTCCGTCCTTTATGCCAAAACATAAAGAGACGAAGGTGAAATTTCACTTCCGCGGTACCACTCTTTTTAGTATATAATAATACTCTCTCAACACATCATAATAAATGTGAACCTCTATAACGGGAGAACCCGGTCAAACCTAATAAGAAAAACTTTTCAGCCGACTGCTCAAGGATGAGTTATGATTAAATCTAAATACTGTTTTACACCAAACAACAGCTCTCTAAAAGATAAATTTAACTTTTTTTCCTATCATAGCATATCAAATATTTAATTGATTTATACATAGATTATATTACAGATATAGCATATTGTCAAGTGCAAAAAATGGAATATTACTATAAATATAATAAAGAGATATGAAACAGTTGCTAAGGGTTATGTATAAGGCTCTGTCTTATACATAAGGTTGAATAATAACCATGAGGCTTAATTATATAAATTTTAATTTTTTTGTTTTATTGACAAATAATTATAGTAATGATATAATTATTTTATAAATGTGAATGGTTCGCATTTGAATTTAAAATTTTGGAGGAAAAAATGAAGAGAAAATTATCACTATTATTATCGGGTATTATTTTAATATCATTATTTGTTTTTTCAGGTTGTGAAAAATCAAAGGTAAACAAGGAGAAAAATTCAACAAATAAAAAGATTGTTGCTGTAAGTATTGTGCCTCAAGAGACTTTTGTTAAAGCTGTTTGTGGTGATAAAGTAGAAGTAATTACTATGATACCTCCAGGGAGTAGTCCTGAAACTTATGAGCCTACACCTCAACAAATGCAAAAATTTACAGATTCAGACGTTTATTTTTCTATAGGTGTACCAACAGAAGAGGCAAGTATATTACCAACAGCAGGGGATATAAAAATAGTACCTCTTGCAGAAAAGGTAGCAAGTGTTTATGATGATTTGAAAATAGGCGAAGAAGGAAGAGATGCTCATATATGGTTATCACCTAAAAGAGTAAAACTAATGGTAGAAACTATTGCTGAAGAAATGGGAAAACTTGATGAAGCAAATAAAGAATTGTACAATCAAAATGCAGAAAATTATATCAAACAGTTAGATGAACTTGATAAAAATATAAAGGATGTAGCAGACACTATAGAACAGAAAAAATTCGTAGTTTATCATCCTGCTTTTGGATACATTGCAGATGATTATGGTTTGGAAATGTTTTCTCTTGAAGAAGAAGGTAAAGAAGCTACACCTCAACATTTGCAAGAGATGATTGATTTGGCTAAAAAAGAAAATATAAAAGTTATTTTTTATCAAGCGGAGTTGGATTCAAATCAAGCAAAAGCTTATGCAGAAGAAGTGGGCGGTAAAACTGAACAGTTGGAACCTTTAGCAGCAGACTACATTGAAAATTTAAAGAAAATGATAAATACTATTGCGGAGGCTAATAAGTGAGTGAAAAAAAAGCTATAACTATAAAAGATTTAACTGTATATTATGGACAAACACCGGCTTTAAATTCTATATGTTTAAATGTTGAAGAAAAAGAGTACCTAGGTATAATAGGGCCAAATGGTGGCGGAAAATCAACATTTCTAAAAGCTATTTTGGGTCTTATACCAACTATTCAAGGTGAAATCAGTATATTTGGTAAATCATTTAAAGAAAATAGGGGAACAATAGGATATGTTCCTCAGTTTACATTGTTTGATAGAAAATTCCCAATAACAGTATTGGAAGCGGTTTTAATGGGAAGAATGAAGAAAGGTTTATCTCCTTTTTTTAGATATAAATCAGAAGATAAAAAAATAGCAAGAGAACTTTTAAATAAGGTAGGTTTATCAAGCCTAGAAAATAGACAAATATCAGCTTTATCAGGTGGAGAGTTTCAAAAAATGCTTATTGCTAGAGCGTTGGCTATTAACCCTAAATTACTATTTTTAGATGAACCAACAGCAAGTGTAGACGCAAAATCAAGAGATCAAATATTTGGTTTATTAGAGGAATTAAATAAAGATATGGCAATAGTATTGGTTACACATGACTTAATGGCAATTTCATCGCAAGTAAAAACTTTGGCATGTTTAAACAAAACCATGATTTACCACGGAGAACCTGAATTAAATGAGAGTATAGTTAATACCCTCTATGGTTGTCCTGTCGACTTAATTGCACATGGTGTTCCACATAGGGTATTAAAAGATCATAATCATGAAGGAGCTTGTAATCATGTTTAAAGTTTTGTTTGAGTATCAGTTTTTACAAAATGCCTTATTCGCTGGAATACTTTCAAGTATAGTTTGCGGAATAATTGGTGTTATAATTGTAGAAAAAAGATTAATTATGATGAGTGGTGGAATTGCACATACGTCTTATGGTGGAGTAGGCCTAGGATATTTGATAGGTATAGAGCCTATAATTGGTGCATTTTTATTTTCTCTAGCTGCTGTATTTGGAGTTGGTTATATAAAGAGAAAAGGTGGACAAAATTCTGAAATAATAATAGGATTATTTTGGTCTTTGGGTATGGCGTTAGGCGTATTTTTCATTTCATTTATGGATGCATATCCACCGGGCATTCAATCCTACTTATTTGGGAATATACTTTCTGTTACAAAATCTGATTTAAAGTTAATGGTTGTTTTAACTATATTTGTAGTTTCATGTATTGTGATTTTATTTAACAATTGGAAAGCATATCTTTTTGATGAGGAATTTTCTTTTATAATAGGTATTAGAACAGTTTTCTTAGAATATTTAATTTTGGCTTTAGTAGCTATGACTATTGTAGTGTTGATAAGAGTGGTGGGAATAATTCTGGTAATGGCTTTATTAACTGCTCCTGCCGCTATATCCGCTATGTTTGCAAAAGGATTAAAGAGTAGAATGATTTTAGCAATAGCTTTAGGATTGCTTTTTAATATTTTAGGTTTATGGATATCTTATGAATTTGAATTGTCTTCTGGTGCAGTTATAGTAATGATATCTGTACTGAGTTATTTTATACTATATGCTTTTAAAAACTTAAGAAAAAAAATCACAACTAGAAAAATAATTAAAAATATATAGGAGATTAAAATGAATTTTAATAAGGGGAATAACTTTTGTTTAGAAAGTAGTGGTTTGAAGAAAACAAAACAAAGGCAAGCAATAGTGGATATACTTAATAAAGCTATTCAACCGCTTACAGCAGATGATATTTATATAGAATTAAAAAATGTAAATATTTCTATTAGCTTATCTACAATTTATAGAATTTTATATGTTATGACTGAAAAAAAAATAATAGTAAAACTAAATGTAAGTAATAACAATAAAGCTTTATTTGAAATTAATCAAATGGTTCATAAACACTATCTTTCGTGTTTAGTATGTAAAAAAATAATTTCAGTAAATTTTTGTCCTATAGGTGATTATGAAGCCGATTTAGAAAAAGAAACTGGTTATGAAATTGTAGGGCATAAATTAGAAATCTTTGGATATTGCAAAGAATGTAGAAAAGATAAAATTTCTTAAAACGGAGGTTGCCTGTGTCTAATAAAAAGGGAAGTAAGTTAAATAATTCTTTGATTTTAATAGCAATATTTTTGTTTTTATACTTTTTATATTTATTATTTGAAAAAAATATTCTAAAAAAAGAAGATATAAATACTTTTAATACTATTTTTTTAAGTATTATAATTCAAGCATTCCCATTTATGTTGATTGGTATTTTAGTGTCATCAATTATGCATGTTTTCATACCTGATAATATCGTTGTTAAAGTTTTCCCAAAAAAGTTTGGATTGGGTTATATTTCTGCCATGTTTTTAGGTTTGTTATTTCCAGTTTGTGAGTTTTTAATGGTAAATCGATGCCATGTATAAACGCTGAGAAAATTACCGAAACAGAAAAACCAGAACAAGAATATATTTATCCTTAATATTTAAAATAAAAAAACTGAAAATAAAGATTAACTTTATTTTCAGTTTTTTTGGTGTGCCCAGCATGGGCACACTCTAAAGGGTTAAAGTCC
>JAEXNS010000139.1 GCA_023439605.1 Bacillota bacterium
AGCGTATTCTTCCTCTTGAATACGGAATTATACAGTAAGTACAAAATTGATTACATCCATCTTGTATTTTAACAAAAGCACGTGTTTTATTTTCAAAAGAATATGGTGAAAGAAGTTCAAATTTATCTTCTCTTGAATAATCACCTATACTTATGATTTTTTTATTTCTATTATTTAATTCTTCTATTACCAAATCAATAATTTCATGTCTATTTTTAGTTCCTGTAATTATGTCGGCCTCCTTAATTTTTGCCGCTTCCTCTTTAAATGCTTGTGGAAAACATCCAGTCAATACAACTACTGAATTGGGATTTTCTTTTCTAATTCTTCTTAAAGTTTGCATTGTTTTTTTATCACCTGAAGAGGTAACGGTACAGGAATTTATTAAAACTACATCTGCCTTTTCAGTATCCGAAATTAAAAAGCCTTTTTGTTTAAAATCCTCTTTTAAACAGTCGGTTTCATAGCTGTTAACTTTACAGCCGAAAGAAATAAAATAAACGTTCAAAGAAAAATCTCCTTTTTAAAATTATATTGTGCAATATTGTGCATACTGCTTTTTGTAAGATAATAAGCAATAATTTCATTATACTAAAGTTACAAAAAAATTTCAATCACTTGACTATTAATATTTTTGATGTTATATTTAATTTTGGTTAATTGTATTTGATAAACTAATAGATGTTAAAAAAACACAAATTAGTTTAAATTTATTGGAGTTAATATTTTATCAAATTTTTTTTGGAGGCCTTAAGCTATGATAGAAAAAAATATCTGCTTGTCTAGTGTAAATGATGTAAAGCTTTTTGTAAATGAGGTGTCAAAGTTTAAATTTCAAATAGATTTATTATCTGGGAAGTATGCTGTTGATGCAAAATCAATAATGGGTGTATTTAGTTTGGATTTGGCATGTCCTATAAAAATGATTGCACATACAGATGATCCTAATTTTTTGCAAAAAATCAATAAATATAAAATAGAATAGCATGTAGTTTTAAACAAATTTAATGTAGTATAATTATTTAAAATGTACAATAATGTCTATTTTGCTTGCAAAAACATGTTTTATATAGTAAAATTATAATAATAGCTTATATGCTTATTTAGATGGAGGAAGTTTACCATGGCATTAAAACTTAATACAAAATATATCGAGAGTTTTATTAATGAAGATGAGTTAGCAGGAGTTAAATCTCAAGTAGAATTAGCAACTGCAACATTACATAATAAAACAGGTTTAGGCAACGATTTTCTTGGGTGGTTAGAGTTACCTGAAAATTATGACAAAGATGAGTTTGAAAGAATAAAAAAGGCAGCTGAAAAAATTAAATCTAATTCTGAAATACTAATAGTTATTGGTATAGGCGGTTCATATCTAGGTGCGAGAGCTGCAATAGATTTATTAAAATCACCTTTTTACAATAATTTATCAAAAAATACTCCTGACATTTATTTTGTAGGAAACAACATTAGTCCTACATATTTAAATCAAGTTATATCTCTTTGTGAAGGAAAAGATTTTTCTGTAAATGTTATTTCAAAATCAGGTACAACAACTGAACCAGCATTGGCGTTCAGAATTTTCCGTGACATGGTTGAGAAGAAATATGGTAAAGATGGTGCAAAAGATAGAATTTTCTGCACAACAGATAAATCAAGAGGAACTTTAAAACAACTTGCAGATACTGAAGGCTATGAGACTTTTGTTATAGCTGATGATGTTGGAGGACGTTTTTCTGTGCTTACAGCTGTTGGTTTATTGCCTATTGCAGTTGCAGGATGTGATATAGATGCTATTATGGATGGAGCAAAGAAAGCACAAGAAGAATTGATGGCTGATTTTGACAACAATGATTGTTACAAATATGCAGCTATTAGAAATATATTCTACAGAAAAGGTAAAAGTGTAGAATTACTAGTTTCATATGATCCTAATTTTGCAATGATGGCAGAGTGGTATAAACAATTATTTGGAGAAAGTGAAGGAAAAGACGGCAAAGGTTTATTCCCTTCATCTGTGATTTTCTCTACAGATTTACATTCTATGGGACAGTTTATTCAGGATGGTTCAAGAATTATGTTTGAGACCGTTGTGGATATTAAAAACGTTCAACAGGATTTATTTTTAAAAAATGATGAACAAAACTTAGATGGTTTAAACTTCCTTACAAATCAGAACATGTCTGTTGTGAATAGAAAAGCATTTGAAGGAACAATTTTAGCTCATACAGAGGGTGGCGTACCAAATTTAGTTTTAGAACTTGAAGATACAAAAGAATTTAGCTTTGGATACATGGTATATTTCTTTGAGAAAGCTTGTGCAGTGTCTGGTTATATGTTAGGTGTAAATCCATTCAATCAGCCAGGTGTTGAAAGTTATAAAGCAAACATGTTTGCTTTATTAGGTAAGCCAGGTTATGAAGATAAAAAGGCAGAACTAGAAGCTAAACTAGGGTAATAAAATATTTAGTCTATTAAGACAGAATGGAGAACATATTATGATTAAATTAATAACAGGAAAAAAAGGAACAGGTAAAACAAAAGTATTAATAGGAAAAATTAATGAAGCAGTAAAAACAACAAATGGTTTCTTGGTTTGTATAGAAAAAGGTGAAAACATAAGAAAAGAAATCAGCTATAAAGTTAGATGGTGTGATGCTGATTATTTTGCAGTAAATAGCTATGATTCTTTTTATGGTTTTGTTGCAGGTATGTTAGCAGGAAACTATGATATAAAAGAAATTTTTGTTGATGGAATTTTAAAGATAGCTGGTCCAGATTTAGAAGAATTATCTATAATGTTGGAAAAAATAGATAAATTAACTGGCGACGAAACAGATGTTCTTTTAACTCTTTCTGTTGATGATTCAGAGGTACCAGAAAGAATCAAAAAGTTTATCGTTTAATAAAAAAACTATTGACAACAAATCAATAATTCGTTATAATATAATTTGTGATGCTCTAAGGAAGTAAAAGTTATGGTAATTAATTTAAGACATGCATTTAATGTTGAAGGTAGTCAAAAAAGTTTTGACTTTGAAATTCCTCTTGAGGAACTATCAAATATAAACGGATATGATTTTATTACGCCCATAAAAGTTAAGGGTGTCATAAACAATCGTACTAGCGTAGTTACTGTTAATTTTACAACAGATTTCACATTGAAACTTATTTGTGATAGATGCTTAAAAGAACTTGATAGAAGTTACTTTTATGAGTTTGAACATATAGTTGTTAAAAATGTAAATAATGACAATGATGATTACATTGTTGCTGTTGATGAGAGCATTGATTTAAATAATATTGCTACTTCGGATTTGCTTTTACAGTTACCTTCTAAAAATCTTTGTGATGAAAGTTGTAAGGGTTTATGTACTAGCTGTGGCTGTGATTTAAATGAAGAGGGATGTAATTGCATTAAATAATTTTAAGTAATAATGATACTTATGCTTAAGGAGGTTAAATAATGGCTGTACCAAAGAGAAAAACATCCAAAGCTAGACGAGATAAAAGACGTTCTAATGTTTGGAAATTAGATGCTCCTGCATTTAGTAAATGTTCAAATTGTGGTGGATTAACATCTCCACATAAAGTTTGTAAAACTTGTGGTTTTTACAAGGGTGTAGAAGTAATTAAGAAGGAAGCGTAATTACGACTTTCTCAAAATTAGAGGAGGAGAAATCTTCCTCTAATTTTTTGTTGTACATGTTTTATTATAAAAACTAATGTTACAATTCAGCCCCTAAAGGCAAAGTTTACGTTTTTGCAAGAGGGTCGACTCTGTGGAGGACCGAGCTTTCCGATCGGTCCTGGACCTTGGTGAAAACATATCTTTCCTTACATATGGCTGAATGGTAGCGGTTTATAAAGTTTAATTATTAGTTTATGAAAGGTCAAATGTAATGGTTGAAATTACTGGAGTTTTAAAAGGTTCATTTGCTTATAAAGCGAAAATTTTTTCAAATGATGTTTTGATTTCTATAAATAATCATGAAATAAAAGATGTTTTGGATTATATGTTTTATTCATCGGAAAGTAAATTAAATTTGAAAATATTAAGAGCAGAAGAAGTTTTTGAGTTTAATATAACTAAAGGTGAATATGATGATTTAGGTCTTGAATTTGATAGTTTTTTAATGGACGATAAAAAAAGTTGTCATAACAAATGTGTGTTTTGTTTTATTGACCAAATGCCTAAAGGAATGAGAGAAACATTATATTTTAAAGATGATGATGCAAGATTATCTTTTTTACATGGAAACTATGTTACGTTGACTAACTTAAAGCAAGAAGATGTTGATAGAATAATTAACATGAAATTAAATATAAATATTTCAGTGCATACTACAAACTCAGAATTAAGATGTAAAATGATGAATAATCGTTTTGCAGGAGAAAAGTTAGTATATTTAAAACAAATGAGTGATGCAGGAATAAAGATGAACTGTCAAATAGTTTTGTGTCCTGGATTGAATGATGGTGAAGAATTAAATAAAACACTTAGTGATTTAGGAATGTTTATGCCAAATATTCAAAGTATTGCAGTTGTTCCTGTTGGATTATCAAAATTTAGAGAGGGTTTATACCCACTTAAATCATTTACAAGAGAAACTGCTGAATTAGCTTTAAATCAAATTTTAGAATTTCAAAAGTATTTTTTGGGGAAATACAGTACAAGATTGGTATTCCCTTCAGATGAATTTTTTTTGTTAGCTAGAAAAGAAATTCCTGAGGCAAGCTTTTATGAGGAATATCAACAATATGAAAATGGAGTCGGTATGCTCAGATCTTTTGAAGACGAGTTTAAAGATGCTTTTGAAACGGAAGAAGAAGAAAATATAGAAAAACAACTTTCAATTGCAACTGGTTATTCATCATATAATATGATTAAAAAACTAGTTGAAAAAATAAAAGTTAAATTTCCTAAAATAATTTGTAATGTTTATCCGATTAAAAATTATTTTTTTGGTGAAAAAATTACAGTTACAGGACTTATAACTGCAGGAGATTTAATTAATCAACTTGGAAAAATGCCTTTGGGTGATGAATTGCTAATATCTTCGTCAATGTTAAAAAGGGATGAACCAATTTTTTTGGATGATTATACAGTTATGGAAGTTGAAGAAAAGTTAAAAGTCAAAATAAAAGTAGTGTCTAATGATGGATATGATTTTTTAGATAGTATTTTGCGTTAAAAAAAGGATGTGAAAATTATGCCAATACCTTTAGTTGCTGTAGTAGGACGCCCGAATGTAGGAAAGTCAACTCTTTTTAATAAATTGATAGGGCAAAAATTATCAATTGTAGAGGATACTCCAGGTGTAACAAGAGATAGAATTTACTCTAAGTGTGAATGGAGAAATAGAGAGTTCATGGTTGTAGACACTGGTGGAATAGAGCCAAACACAGATGATATTATACTTGCACAAATGAGAAGACAAGCAGAAGTTGCAATAGAAAAAGCAGATGTTATAATTTTTTTGGTTGACTTAAAATCAGGGGTAACAGCAAATGATTCAGAAGTTGCCAATATGCTTATTAAGAGTGGAAAACCAATAGTGCTAGCTGTAAATAAATGTGATACAATAGGTGAGGTGCCCTTAGAATTATATGAGTTTTATAATTTAGGTATAGGTGAACCTTTTCCTGTATCATCTTTACATGGTCATGGTACAGGCGATTTGTTAGATGAAGTATTTAAATATTTTCCTGAAAAAGTTGAGGAAGATTACTCTGATGAATACATAAAAGTTGCGGTTATAGGTAAACCAAATGTAGGAAAATCATCGCTTATTAATAAAATCGCAGGTGAAGAAAGAACTATTGTTTCAAATATAGCTGGGACAACTAGAGATGCTATAGATACGGTTATAGAAAAAAATGAAGGTAAGTTTGTATTTATAGACACTGCTGGAATTAGAAAAAAATCAAAGGTAATAGAGCGAATTGAAAAATATAGTGTTTTACGTGCTTATATGGCTGTAGATAGAGCAGATGTTTGTGTTATAGTTATAGATGCTGAAACTGGCTTTACTGAACAGGATTCTAAAGTAGCAGGATATGCTCATGAGCAAGGTAAAGCATCAATTGTAGCTATAAATAAGTGGGATGCTATAGAAAAAAATGATAAAACTATGAAAGAATATACTGACCGATTAAAAAATGATTTTAGTTTTATGTCATATGTTCCATTTGTTTTTATATCTGCCTTGACAGGTCAAAGAATTGAAAGATTATTTGAATTAATAAAGTTTGTTAATGAACAAAATTGTATGCGAATTTCTACTGGAATGTTAAACGATGTTTTATCATATGCAACAACTCGAGTACATCCTCCATCAGACAAGGGAAAAAGATTGAAAATTTACTATATGACACAGGCTTCAACAAAGCCACCTACATTTGTTACATTTGTAAATAATTCTGATTTATTCCATTTTTCGTATCAAAGATATATCGAAAATCAAATAAGAGCAACTTTTGGACTTGATGGGACACCAGTAAGATTTATTGTAAGAGAACGTGGAAAAGATAATGGATAGTCACGAGGAGAAGTTTAATAATGGATTATAAGTTGATAATTATTTTGATTTTTGCAGCTGTTTTTCCATATTTTCTAGGAAGTTGTAATTCAGCAATAATAGTTGTTAAAATCATGAAAAAAGAAGATATACGGAATTTTGGAAGTAAAAATGCTGGACTTACAAATACTTTAAGATGTTTTGGAAAAGGGCCTGCTTTAGTAACTTTATTGAGTGATTTGATAAAAGGCGTCATTGCAATTGGTTTGTGTAGACTATTGTATAAGATACTAGAAATAGAAGACCTCGGATATTTCGACATCACTGCTATTGGATATATAGCTGGATTTTTCGCCATAATAGGGCACATATTTCCTATATACTACAAGTTTAAAGGTGGAAAAGGAGTTTTGGTTTCTGCTACTTGTTTGTTAGCAATAGATTATAAGATATTTTTAATTGTAATACCTGTATTTATTGTTGTGCTTTTTTTTACTAAGTATGTTTCTGTATCATCTATCACTGCAGCTTTAGCATATCCTGTAGTTACATTTGTCATAAGATATTTTGTTGAAAAAACAGAAT
>JAEXNS010000180.1 GCA_023439605.1 Bacillota bacterium
GTTTTTAAATTATGAGAACAAACATTAAGTTTTTCATTTATTTCTTGTAATTCTTTTTTTAGTTTTTCGCCTTCTTCTTCTATTTTTTTTATATCTATTTTTTCGGTTTTTCCTATTTGCTCTTTTAATTGCTCTATATTTGACTTTATTTTTCTATATTCATTTTTGTATGATTCTATTTCATTTTCATATTTTTTTATATCCTGTTCTGACATAAGTGAATTAATATATGTTTCTATATTCACAAATTCACATTCATTGAGAGCATTAAATAATACTTTTTCTGCACTTGATTTTTCTGATTTTAAATTTTCCAGTTCGAGATTTTTTTCCTTTTTTAAACTTTCATCTTTATTTATGATTTCTGTTAATTTCTGATTTTTGTTTTGAGTTTCCAATAATTCTTTTTTCATTTTTTCAAGCAGTTCGTTTTTTTCTTTTAATATTTTGGTTGCTTCTTTTTCATTTTCATATTCTAAACTTAGTTTTATGTGTTTAATTTCATTCTCCAATATTGCAACTTCAGAATGGCTTTTTGCAAGTTCTTCTTTTGATTTTGTAATCAACTCTAAATCTTTTTCATTTTTACTATTTAGTTGTTTTAATTCTTTTTCCAATTTGATTTTTTTATTATATTTTTCTATTGATAACATTACTGTTTCCACTGCTTCTTTATTTTTGGCTTCTAATACTTCAATTATTATTTTTATATAGTTTTTTAATTCTTTTATTTCAAACTCTTTTGAATATACTTTAGCAAGTTCTAAAACATTTTCATATACTTTATTTTGCTTAAATCTAAGGTCTGATTCAAGTGAATTGCATGTAGCTACTAATTTTACTAAATCCTCATTTAATTTTTCAACTTTTTTCTTTTTTATATTTAAACTATTTTGGTCAGGTGCTTCCGTTGATTTGACTGCTTTTTGTGGATGATTTTTTGAACCACAAACAGGACAAGCTTCTCCCTCATTTAATTTTTCAGCCAAAATTCCTGCCTGCTCATAATAAAACAAGCTTTCCATTTTATTATATTCTTCTTTTGACTTTTTATGTTCGTTTTCTTTTGCTATAAATTTTTCTTTTTCTCCCTTAAGTTCTGACAATAAAACTATACACTCTGAAAAATCATTTTTTTCATTATTTATATTTTTCAAATCATTTTTTAATTTCTCAGCTATATTTTCATTTTTTATCTTTTCTGTTTCAATTTCCGAGTATTTTTCTAGCTCTTCAACCATAAATTTAATTGTCTTTTTATCTTCATTAAATTCAGCTTCCATTGTGTTTAGTGTATCTTTTTTGATTTTTACGGATTCTGTTGTTTTTCTATAATTTTTTTGATTATTTTCAAAATCTATATATTTAGGCAAGCTTTCTTCTAACTTTTTTATTTCTAAATTTAATCTTTCTCTCTTGTCTTCTTCTAAATTCAATTTGTCTAGATTTTTTTCAACTTCTATTTTAATTTTTTTATTTTCTTCAATATCTTTAGTTTTTATAACTATATATTTTTTGGCTTCATCTTCTCTTTTTTTCAAATCCTCTACTTTGTCAGCCAATGGTTTTATATTATATAAAGCTTTTTTAGCCATAATTATTTTTTGTTCTTTTATGCTTACATCTTGTTTTTTAGTATCCAGTTTTAAAATCAACTCTTGATTTTCTTCTAGTTTTACAATTAAATTATTAGAATTTTTAGCTTCGGTAATAGTTTTTATTAATTTATCCTTCTCTTTTGTAATATTTTCACTATGCAAATTATACTGTTCTAGCATAGCGGAACTTTCACCAATTATACTTTCAAGCATGTTTAAAATTTCGTCAATAGCATACACACTTTGACATAAATTTTGAAATTTTTCTATATAATTTTCTGAGCAAATAATTTCCTCATAATGCTGTAAAATAGCTGTATTTAAATCATCTAAATTCTTCTTTTCTTGTCTTGCCATATCTTTTAATTTCAATTGAATTTGCTCATATACATGAGTGCTAAATACTCTTCTAAATATTTTTCCTCTATCTTCACTATTTGCAAGAAGCAGCTTTAAAAACTCCCCTTGTGCAATCATAGATATTTGCTTAAATTGTTTATGATTAATTCCTAATTCTTCTGTTATTTTTTCGGTTACATCTTTTACTCCTGTTATAATAGTTCCATTTGGCAAAAGCAATTCCGCATAAGAGTTTTTTGTTATTAATTTATCTTTATCTCTTTTAGAAGGTCTTGCATACTTAGGTATTCTCTTTATTTCATATAACTTGCCTTGATTTTCAAAAGTAAACTTTACATAAGTTTCAGTATCTGGTTTTGAAAAATCACTTCTAAGTATATCTTCTCCTCTATTTTCTCCACTAACCTCACCATAAAGTGCAAATGATATAGCATCAAAAATAGTTGTCTTACCTGCTCCAGTTTCGCCTGTAATTAAAAACAATCCCGTTGTTCCAAACTTCTCAAAGTCTATTTCTGTCAAATCTGCATATGGTCCAAAAGCACTTAAATTTAATTTTAATGGTTTCAATTTATTTCACCTCCAAAACTTCGTTTACTATATTGGAAATAATTTCGTTTTGACTTTCTGTTAATTCAACATTATTTTGACTGCTAAAAAAATCTACAAATAATTCTTTTGGTGTTTTTTGTTTTAAATCTTCACTAGTTATAGTTGTGTCACTTAGATTTTCAGCATTTCTTTTATTGTCAAAATCTAAAACCATAACATTTTTAAAAATTTCCCTTACTTTTGATATGGCATCTATAACTTCCTCGTCATCCGTAAGTGTAATATGCATATATGTGTCACTTGGAATACTGGAAAGAATATTTCCACTTTTTAAATCTTCCATACTGGTCTTTAAATGCTTCATATCTCGTTTAGGAATTAATGGTGCTAGTTTTATTTCACAATTATTTTTTTCTTTAAAATCAACTATGCAAACTGATTTTTTATGATTACATTCGGAAAAAGAATATTTTAAAGGAGAACCGCTGTATCTAATGACTTCACGTCCTATTTTTTGTGGTTTATGAATATGTCCCAATGCAACGTAATCGAATTTATCAAAAACCGATGCATCAACATTATCTATGCCACCTAATGATTTTGTTTCTGAATCAGATAATTCAGGAACGGTACTTCCAAAAGTAACAAACTGATGTGCAATTAAAATATTTCTTGATTCTACATCTATATCAATCACTTTTAACGCTTCTTTTACAGATTCATCATAAGTTTTTGTTTCCAGTCCCAATTTGTTATTTACAATAGATGGTTTTATGTAAGGAAGAAAATATATATTTAACTTACCATACTCATCTTCTATAACTATTTTTCTCAAATCTCCATCATATTCTCCACATATAAATAAATTATTTTTCTCCATAATCCTACTACCAAAATTTAATCTTTCTGGTGAATCATGATTTCCACTTATCATATATATCGAAATATTTTCTTCTACCAACTTTGTTAAAAATTCATCTGCCAAATCTACCGCTTCAATCGGTGGAACTGTTTTATCATACACATCTCCAGCTATTATAATTCCACTTATATTTTCATCTTTTGCTATTTTTATTATTTCATTTAAAATATATTCCTGGTCTTCTAACATTGAAAATTCATTTACTCTTTTTCCAATATGCAAATCAGATATATGCATTAATTTCATCTAAATCCACTCCTTTTCATATCATTTATTTTACACTATTATTCTGTATGTTACAAGGATAATTAATTTAAAATATAAACCCTCGCAAATCACGAAGGTTTAATTTAACAAATAGTTTGTTTTTAAAAGTGAACATCTATAGATGCTTTATTTGTGAATAACTCAATCACTTTTTTATTTTTTATTTTAAGTGTCAATTTTAAAATACCGTCTAAAGATTCTTTTATAAGCGAATTCATTTCACCTTTTTTAGGCGATGCTAAACTTACAGGATTTAGTTGTTT
>JAEXNS010000341.1 GCA_023439605.1 Bacillota bacterium
TGTATACACTGCTCTTTCTTCTCTATCTCTATAAGAAAGCTGATATTCACCTCTGGGCAAAAGTGGATTATCCATGTTTTTACCATATAAACTGTAATCAACATCTTTTTGACTGTGTTCTATACGAACTCCTATTGAAAAAGGTTTTGATTCTAGGTGAACATTTTTTCCATGCAACATTTCAAAGGTATCTCTAGAAGAATGTCCTGTTGCCATTATAACTGCTGAAGAATTAAATTTTTCATTTTTAGTAATAACTTTTTTTATATTTGAAAACTCAAATTCTAAATCAATACAACAAGTATTAAAATGAACCTGAGCACCTTTATTTATTATATAATTTCTTATATTTTTAACAATATTTCTTAATTTATCGGTACCTATGTGTGGTTTTGCTTTAGTTAATATTTCCTTTGGAGCACCAAATTGAATGAATTTATCCAGTACATATCTACATAATGGATCTTTTATTCTAGTGGTTAATTTTCCATCTGAAAAAGTACCAGCTCCACCCTCACCAAATTGAACATTTGATTCGACGTTTAATATAGCTTTTTCCCAAAAATCATTTACTGATTTTACACGACAATCAATATCTTCTCCACGTTCGATTATAATTGGCTTATACCCATTTTCAACCAATGACAATGCACAAAAAATACCCGCTGGTCCAAAACCAACTATTATAATATCTCCATCATGTTTTTCTGTAGAAACTATAGGAGTGTATTTGTAATTTTCCATATAAAGAATTTTATTGTTTTTTTCACATATTGATTTTTCTAAAGAAGTCTCTTTTAATTCTATATAAACCGAATTTACAAAATGAATATCATTTTGTTTTCTTGCGTCTAAAGAAGTTTTATATATATCAATAAATTTAATCATGTTTAAATTTAAATCTAAAGATTTAATAGCTATAGATATTATATCTTCTTTTTTTGTATCTAACGATGTTTTAATTTCTGTAACAATAATAGGCATATGAATAAAAAGCTCCTTCTTTGTTTTTAAATTAATAAGAACTTCATTATTATAACATATTATTTCAAAAAATAAAATAGTTTCTATAATAATTTTACAAATTGTTGATTTTGTTTTATTAAACCTTTACTATTTTAAATAAAATTATATAAAAATACTATAGCTTTTGTAAATACAATTATGATTAAAAATTTTACACCCTAAATGGTTGATATAACCAAAAGCACGGTCTCCTCCGCAGAGTCGAAATTCATACCAATCTGTCTATTATTTATTATTACTATTTATCCAACATACCTCTGAAAATACATCCCCGAAGGTCCAGGGCGACCGGAAAGCCCGGTCGACTCCGCAGAGTCGAAATCTCCGCCAATTGTCTCTAACCTTCTTAAATAACCCCCACAAAATCAATTCTTTTATGATTTTGTGGGGATATTTTTTTATTATATCTTTGATTTAATATTTAATTTTACTTTGCAAAAAAGTTCCATTCCTTAAATCATCCATCGCCTTTTTCAATTCTTCTTTTGTATTCATTACAATAGGACCACCCCAAACTATAGGTTCCTCTAACATAATTGAACTGACAAATAAAACTTGTGCCGCTTTATCCGTCGCCTTTATATGAACACTTTCTCCTAACGTAAGTTTTACAGCTGTTTTTTCTTTTACAAGTGTACCTCCAATATACGCCTCACCTACGAGTGTAAAAATCATAACTGAACTATCTATTTCTGTCTTTAATTCAATAGATGCATTTGATTTTAAATGTATATCATAATAATCTAACGGTAGGTATTTACTTATAAAACCTTTTTTACCATTATATTCACCAGCTAGTAATCTAAGCTTACCATTTTCAAATTTAATTTCTTCTATTTCTGAATTTTTAATACTTTTATAAGCCGGTTGAACCATCTTATCCTTTGCAGGTAGATTTAACCACAACTGAACACCAAGCATTTTTTCAGAAGCAGGTAGCTTTTCTTCATGCAATATTCCTGAACCTGCGGTCATCCATTGAACTTCTCCATCAGATATAGTATCCTCATTTCCCAAACTATCTCTATGTGTCATTTTTCCACGATAAACATAACTAATAGTTTCTATTCCTCTATGAGGATGCATTGGAAATCCGGCTATATAATCATTTGGATTTTTGCTGTCAAATGAATCTAGCAATAAAATAGGATCATAATCATATACCGTTTCATTGTCCAAAACTCTAACCAGTTTTACTCCAGCACCATCTTCTGCCTTATAGCCTGTAACCTGTTGATTGATTTTTCTTTCCATTTTTTCAATGACCTCCTTATAATTTATAATTATATCTTTCTAAACTCTGACATTTCCATATCTATAAACCTTGAAATCATCTCTCTATAAAGTGTCTCTATCATATCTGCATTTGCTCCATACATATCAGCTTTTTCTCTAACTTTTGATATAACTTTTTCTACTCTACTTGAATCTTTTACTCCCTGTTCATCTTTTTTAAATGAAGAGGCTTGAACTACATATTTACCTCTCTGTGCAATAAGATTTATAATCTCGTTATCAATTCTATCAATATTTTCCCTTACTTCTTCCAAACTAGAGCATTTCATAACTAATCCTCCAAAATGTAAATTTATTATTTTTACTTATAGCCATAAGCATATATATTACCATTATAATTTTTATCAAGATTTTCTTTACTATCAAAAGTCATAATAAATTTGTCAAAACTAAAAACATTGAACTCGTCGACTTCCTTTATTGCTATAAAATACTCTTTCTTTATAGTTTCACTTATGCCATTTTTTGTATTTATTTTCACATCTATATCTTTATGATAAAAAACTGCTACACTCGCTCCAATTGCATATATACAACAAAGGGAATAATGTAAATATTTACTCTCAAAATATTCTTTTTTATTACTTAAAACTTTATTATTTATATTTTCTTTTATCACTGAAGAAAAGTCCTTATAATCAATATAAATATCGTTATAATTATATTCGTTTGCTAACTTGTATTTTTCAACCAAAAAACAAAAATTTTTTTGAATTTCATCCTGCTTTTTTTTATTGAATTCATATTTATTTGATTTTAACATAGACATATAATCTAATCGAGATGCTAACAATATGCATATTTCTAAATTTTCATCTTTTATTTTTGATAAAATAAAGTTATAAGCTATAATTCCAAATCTATCTTTTAACCAATTTTTAAATTCCAAATATATTGGTTCAAGTTTTATTCCTTCTCTAAGTATTTTTAATGTTTCTTCATATTTAACATCATCTAAAGAATACATGGCAATAAACCTTTCACTTTATAATATTTTTTCAAAAAGTTTTTAGTCAATTATACCATGAAAATTTAATCGAGTAGGAGGGAAAATTAAATAATTCCCCCGACCTCTCACACCACCGTGCATACGGTTCCGTACACGGCGGTTCCTTAGTTTTCACGAACTTTCAAGAAATAGCCTGTTAGGGTTA
>JAEXNS010000045.1 GCA_023439605.1 Bacillota bacterium
GTGTTCATAAGAGATAAAAGGTGCCATTCTGCCAGAAAAAATAGAAGTTAATGGTAAAGGCATTTTTTCTTTTTCTATAAGTTTTATTAATTCATAGGTTAAAATAGAACCTAAACTATGTCCAAAAAAAGCGTATTGCGAATCACATATTATGTCTTTTATGCTATCAAAAAGAAAACTTACACATTTGCTGGTATTGTTTATTGGTTTTTCTTTAATAAGCTTTCCTCTCCCAGGTAATTCGAGTGGAATAGGGTTTATAAGAGAGCCATCTAAAAATCTTTTAAAGCTCATATATCCCATTGCCGAACCTCCAGCATGTGGCAAAAAAAATAAATTTACTTTATTACTCATTACGCTGGAATACCTTCATTATTTAATAAGTGGAACATGTCACCAATGTTATTTATTGTTGCGATAGAAGATAATGGGACCTCTAGTTTGTATATACCATTTAAATAAATTCCTAAACTGAATAGACCTAATGAATCCATCATTAGATCGGAATACAAATCAGTATTTTCATGTATCTCATCAGCTTCCATTCCTACATATTCAGATATATTTTTGGCAAATTCTTTCCATGATAAATTGTTCATATTAAAAACTCCTTTTTATAATATTTTTTATTTGTTTCTTAAAAATTTATACTGTACTTTTCCAATATCATGAGGGATGTTATCAGTTAAAATAATTTTATCTGGTAATTTATATGATGAAAGTTTTCCATCAAAATACCTTGCGAGTTCTCCACGAGTAATTTTTTCATTTGCTATTGTTTGTATATATGCAAGTATTTGTTGTCCAATAACAGGGTGGTCTTCACTTGTTATGGCTATAGCTTCAATTTTAGGATGAGTAAGCAAGAAAGCTTCGACTTCTTCAGCGTGTACTAGGTTGGCACCTCTTTTTATTATTCTTTTACTTCTACCTATGAATCTAATACGTCCATCAGATAATCTTTTTACTAAATCACCAGTATAAAACCAGCGTTTATCATCAATTATTTTTACTTTCAAAATACTTTCTGCTTCGTTGTTGTAGTAATTAAATATAACTGCTGCAGTATATATGAATAATTCACCAATATCGTCAACATCAACTTCATCATTATCTTGATTTAAAACTTTTATTTCTGTAAAAGGTAAGCATCTAAAGTCACTAGGGTCATAAGGATAATCATGTTTTGAATCCCATACAACCATGGTTGCGGTTTCAGAAGAACCAATTACGTTTATAACTCTAATGTTTAGTTTATCAACAAATATTTCAGCAATTTCTCTAGGTAAAACTTCACCAGCAAAATAACAAATTCTAACACTGCTCAAATCGTATTCGTAGAAGTTTGGTGCAGAAAGCAGTATTTTTGCTAATGTTGAAGTTAATTGGATTACGGTTATTTTTTTATTTTGAACGGTTTCTAAGAAGTTTATAGGATCGAATTTTGGTTGGTATAAAACTGTGCCACCCTTTACAACTACCTGCATACCCATTCCAAAACCGCCTTGATGATATAGAGGCATACCTATCATCATAGTATCTTTTTCTGAAAACTCTAAATAATCTGAAATATCAACAATAGCATCATAGAAACCCTGATATGGTACGGAAAGTATTTTTGGATTCCCCGTACTTCCAGAAGTGCAAGCTAAGGACATTAAATGTTCTTCATCTGGGTTAAAAACATTTGAATTAATAGTTGAGTTTTCGTTAATAAAATCACTGTATAGAGTAAAGTTTTCATGTGGTAAAGTGATATCTTCATTATTTATAATTATATATTTTTGAATTTTTTCAAACTGAGAATGTATATTTGTTAAAGTGTTTAGGATATTATTGTTTCTATATGAAACAGAAGCGAAACATAATTCGATGTCGGTATACTCCATTAATCGATTTAATTCTAATTCTCCACTTTGAGGGTCAATAGGAACAGGTTGAGCACCTATTCTAATGGCAGCCCAATAAATTTTATACCATTCTAGAGAGTTGGGAATTATTAGGCCTATTTTTTTGTTTTCAGTTATGCCGTTTTTTATCAATAAATTTGAAATAAGAGTAGTTTCATTTATGAAATCCTTATAACTTAAATTTTGATTATCAATACAAATTAAAGTTTTGTCTGGATTTGATAAAGAATAGTTTTCTATAAGTTTATAAAAATTTTTGATTTTTTCCATTTTAGCCTCCCTAATTTAAATGTTCTTGTATCCAGTCTGCAGTAAGGTGTTTTAACCAATGCATTTGTTCTCCAACAGGCATAGTGTGAGTTATTGAATCCTTTCCAGAAAAAACAGGTTGTTCTTCAATAATGATTTTTTCTTTTTCACCTAAAGTTTTATCAAAAATAGCATTTGCTTCAGCTATTCCCATCCAATTATCATGATTTCCATGAATCATTAAATAGCAAGATTCGATAAATCCTTCTTGTAATATACTCATTTCTTTGTAATAATCTTCATTTTTATCAAGTTTACCTATTTGATAATCTGCCCATGTTCCATGTTTCATCCATTTTGGTAAAGCTTTTTCAGGTATTTCATTTATGAAAAGAGGAAATAAATTTACACAACATTTAATGGATTTATTTTTTGCAGCTGCTCTATAAGCGTAACCGCCTCCCATACATAAACCAAGTGTACAAAGTTTGCTATTATCTATATATTCTAAATTGCTTATAAATTCAAAAATTTTTTCAAAAGCCAGTTCTATTTCATCTGCACGACACTTTATATCATAATCAAATAAAGAACTGCCTGTTCCAGGCATGTCTGGAGTCAATACTGCAATACCTCTTGCAACCAGTTGAGTTGCAAGTGTATTTAATTCCTCCTTACAACTTCCAAGTCCGCCAAATATCATAGTGCAAGCATATGGTTTTTTAAATATATTTTCATCTGGAAGGTGTAAATATGAAGGTATAAAAACATTGTCTCTAAATGGTATATTAAAGGAGTGTACCTTATTTGTATAATTTGCTACTGCTTTTGAATAGGTTGTTGAGAGCTGTTCATAAATACTTTTCTTTTTTGGAATATCTTCAGAATTTATTAAATAACAAGCATAATAACATTGTGTAGCTAATGTATAGTATTCTTTTGCAGAAACTTTGTTGTTTTTACTTGCTGATTTTTCTGCAAGCTCAACAAATCTATCGGCTTTATTTTGCCAAGAACTACACCATGCATTTTCAAGTGCTTTTGAACTGATTAATGGAACTTTTTCTACTTCTCTTAAAACAAACTCTAAATCTATAGGATTTACTCCATAAATTAAAGCTCTAGTTATAACTGGATTCAATAAATTTCTTACTGACCATTCCATAAGTATAACACCTCTTTTATTTTTCTATATATCTCCAAGAGTTTTCTCTTGATGTTTCAGTTATTCCCATGTATATTCGCTTTGGATCCACTTTTGTAAAGTTTACCAAAATGTCCATTATGTTATCAAATAATAGATTGTGCGTATCTAAAGAGTTATTGTCATTATTTACGTATTTTATATTGACATAAAAAGCTGTATCATTTGAGCTGTTAATATAAACTTCAGATTTTTTATAAATTATCATAATTGCAGGAATTGGTTTGTTTATAATTTCAGCAATTTTATTTGTTATTTTAGATATAAATTCATTATAATTTTCTTTTTTTTCGAAAGAATAATTTGAGTTAATTTGAATTACAGGCATATTTATTGTTCTCCTATATATTTCTTATATACTATAGTAGAATTATGTCCACCAAATCCAAATGAATTTGATAAAGCGACATCTACATTTTGATTTCTTGATTTATTTGGAACATAATCTAAATCTAATTCAGGGTCTGGTGTATTGTAATTTATGGTGGGTGTTATTATTCCGTGTTTAATAGAAAGAATGGTTGTGATACCCTCTAAAACACCAGCAGCGGCTAGTGTATGACCAATCATTGATTTAGTTGATGAAACAGGAATAGAATAAGCTTTATCTTTAAAAACTTTTTTTATAGCACTTGTTTCATATTTATCATTTAAATAAGTAGATGTACCATGTGCATTTATATAGTCAATTGACTCAAATGATAGGTTAGCATTTGCTATAGCTATTTCCATTGATTTTGCCATGCCTTCACCATCTTCTTTAGGTGCAGTTATATCTCCAGCTTCACTAGTAATTGAGTACCCAGCGATTTCACAGTATATATTAGCATTTCTTTTTAATGCACTTGCTTCCGATTCTATAACCAATGTACCAGCACCTTCGCCCATTACAAATCCATCTCTAGTTTGATCAAATGGTCTAGATGCGGTTAGCGGATGTTCGTTATTAACCGACATAGCCATAATTTGGTTGAAACTGTATACTTGTTCGTTATGTACAGATGAACCCACCCCACCTACTATAACTACATCACATAACCCACTTTCTATAAAAGAACATCCAACAGCTATGGCATAAGCTGCTGAAGCACATGCTGTAGATAAGTTAAAACTAGGACCTTCAATTTTATGTTGAATAGCGACCCATGCAGCAGGGGCATTAGGCATAGTTTTTACTGATATATGACTTAAGGATTCCGCTCTTTCATTTTCATCAAAAGAAGTATCTATAACACCTATTACTATGCCAACTTTACTTTTATCTATAGATTCAAAATCAAGTTTTGAATCTTCAATTGCTTGATTTGAAGCTAGTAAGGACATGCGTGTAGAACGTGACATTTGTTTTTTTTGTCTTTTTGAAATATATTTTTGTGCTTCATTTTCAAATTCATCATTTACTTGTGCAGCTATTAAAGTATCAAGGTTTTCAGTGCTTATTTTGGTGATTTTAGTAACTCCAGAAACACCATTTACAAGGTTTTCCCACATATCATTTACATTATTACCAAGTGAACAAACAGCACCTAATCCAGTAACAACAACTTTCTTTTTCATTAAAAATCACCTCAAATTCATATTTGTAAGTACATGTGATAAATCATAGTTTTCATATAGTGTAAATTGGGATTTAGATGAAAACTCTTTAAACATAGAATTTAATTTTTCATAGTTTAACTTTGATAGTTTTTCAGATATATGTTCCTTGAAACTCAATACATCCGAAATAGCATCAGTAATTAGCTCAAAACTTATAGATGAATTGATCATTAAATATGATATTTCATTAAATAACAAACCATATAAACTTTGCTCAAAGTCTTCAATTGATATATCATATAATACTTTTTTATCACGGCTAATATAATTTTCAAACTGTTCCATTAAATTTATTTCAATTTTATTTTCAATTGATAATATATATGAAAACGGCTTATTAAATTCAAAAAACAACTCTTTATATCTTTTAGTATTAAAGTTATCTAGACTTTGTTTTATTATTTCTAGGCCTACGGCATCGACTGTTTCAAAAAGTCCAAAATTTAAAATTCGTTCTTTTATGAATTTTTCTATTTGAGAGAGTGATAAGTTTGTAGTGTAGCTAATATAATAAGCATGTGAAACAAGAATTGATATTACTTTGTTTAGAAACATATTAAATTTTGTTTCAAAAATAATATATTCTTTATTAATATCTGCCTTTATGAAGTTGGATGCAAATTTTATTGTGTCTTCAGAAGTTTCATTTAATAAATTAATCTCTACGAAGTTACTAAACATAACGGGGAAGAAAAAATGTAGACCAATACATCTTTCTTTTATGCTACAATTTTCAAATATTTTAGTTAGTGGAATAGAAGATGTATTTGTAGATAAAATACAATTTTCTGAAACTAATTTTTCTAAATCCTCAAAAAGAATTTGCTTTAATGTACAGTCTTCTGTTATGGTTTCAATTACTATATCTGAATTTTGTACATCTGAAATATTTGATGAAATTTTTATTGAAGACTTCTTCGTATTATATTCGTCCTTGGAAATTAATTTTCGCTTAAGCATTTTTGATAGTTTTTTTTCTATTTGAATATTTAGTTCCTTTACATTACTTCTACAAATAACTGTAATATTATTATTTGTATCAAATAAAGAGCTTAAGATTTCATTTCCCATTTTTCCGCCACCAATTATGGATATATTCATTCTAAATTCACATCCTTATAATATTGAATTTTTGTTATAATTTAGCGGATGAAGGTTATAAATTTTTCGTTTGTATTGACCTTCGGGTATATATCTTTGAGTTATGAATGTGTGTGAATATTTACGAAATTTTCTATATATTTAGAAATCATTTTTTTATCATAAAAATCATGATTTTCATATATATAATTAATTAATCTTATCGAAATTTCAACACTTTCCTTTTTTTCTGTTAACAAATCTATAAGACAACATTCATATGCTTCTGTTGGGTTAATAAATTCTCCACTGAATATTAAGTTTATAGTTTGTGAAAATCCGCTAAGTTCAAAAGTTCTAAGAATTCCTCCCAAAGCAGGTAAGATACCAAAAGTTGTTTCAGGTAAACCTAATGTTGCTTTTCTTTCACAAATTCTAATATGGCTATTTAATGCAATTTCAAAACCTGAACCTATACAAAACCCCCTAATTGCACTTATAACTGGAAAATTAAAATTTTCAAGTGAAGTTAAGCTTTTTTTATAACTTACATGGTCGAGGGGAAGATTATCTTCATTTACACTCTGTACACTACTGTTGTCCATGGTATTAAAAAGCATGTCAACATCTGCACCAACGCTAAAATGACGTTTTTCTGTTGTTATTATTAAGCCTTTTAGATTTTTTTCTACCTCATTATCTAAAATATAAAAAAAATCATTTAAAAAATCTGTGGTCATTTTATTAGATAAAGATGTGTTCATAAATATGAAACCTATATCATTTTCTTTTTTGTATATAATTTCTTTATCCATAATATCAACTTTCCATTTCTTTTGGTTTAACACTTGAAATTAAATTACAAAATTGTATTGATTCTTCTTTTAATATTTTTTCTTTATTTATTGGATTTTCAAATAAAAGATTTAAACAACTAAATAATGCACTTAAATGTTCTGTGCTCTTGTTGTTAACAATTTTATTAACATAATCAATAGTTTTTTCTTTTAAATTTTTTTCACTATTATTTAAAAT
This sequence comes from Bacillota bacterium, assembly GCA_023439605.1. Classification (GTDB taxonomy): domain Bacteria; phylum Bacillota; class Clostridia; order Oscillospirales; family Ruminococcaceae; genus JAEXNS01. The sequence continues at coordinate 7,078 of JAEXNS010000045.1, forward strand.
TATCGAATGTGAAAATGAAAAAAATTCCTGATTTTTGTTTTTTAAAAAATCAAGGTATTTTTCATAAACTTTAGGACCGTATAAAAAAGAATAACGTTTTTCAAAATTATATACAAAAGTTGAAGTATTAATATTTTTATGAAAAATCAGAGTAGATTCACTTAAAATTAAATCGAACATAAATATTAATTCAAGATTTTCAAGGCTATAGTTTGAAGATGAAATTAACTTTATGCTATTAATTGAAGATAAGAATTCATAAAAATCCTGCATTTTATTTTTGCTATTTATATTACATTTAAAGTTATCACTTAGTATAATTGCGAATAAATAGATTTCATTAGATTGCAAAAACATATCTTTATTATCTAGAATATCATCTATAGATAATAAGTTATTTACTATAATTGATTTGCCAATTATTTCCATATTCATTTTATTCACCATCTATTAATTTTTTTATGGGTATAGGAATATCATGGATAATCTTGTCTGGTGTTATAAAAATTGCTTTAGAAGATATTTTTGTAAGCTTTGTATTTGTACCTTCTAAATAAAAAATATGATCTATAAGGATTAAGTTTCCTTTTGTACTCCATTTAGTTTTTATTATTACATTATCAAAATTCTTTATTTCATTCATAAAACGAATGTTTATTTCTAACAACACCATAAACAATTTCTCAGAATTTATGAATTCAAGAATGTTTTCTTGCTTGAAAAAATCCCATCTTGCAGATTCAGCATATTTAAGGTAAACTGCATTGTTAACATGATTAAATGAATCTAGCTCATGCCCTTGTGCAGTTAATTTATAAACACTAGTATTTATAGTATCACCTCTATTTTGATAGATCTTTTACAAATTCTAAAAAAGAATCATCATGTATTTCTTGGTGGTTTATAGTTGAATTTATAGTTGAAATGATTACATTTACTTGCTTTAAGCTTTTTTGAGCAATAATTTCATTTATGAATATTATCGCTTCATCTAAACATGGATCAGCGATTTTATCCACTAATCCGATTTTAAATGAATCTGTTGATGAGATTATATTTCCTGTTACAGATAATTGGATTGCTTGTTGTTTTGTCATTAATTTAGCCAATCTTTTTACTCCATCCATACCAGGAATAATATTTAAGTTAGACTCTGGTAAGCCTAAAAATGCTTTTTCGGATGCAATTCTAAATTGGCAACTCAACGCTATTTCAAGTCCAGCACCAAAACAGCCTCCATTTACTGCGGCTACAGTTATTATAGGTAAATTTTCTATATAATCAAGTAAAGCTTTACCTAGAGTTAACTTATCCTTTAAATAAGACAAATTGTTGGAAGAGTAAGAGATTAAATTAAAATCTGCACCATGAGAAAAATGTTTACCTCTACCAGTTATAATTATAGCTTTTAACCTATTTGTTTTAATAAAGTTATCTAAAACGTTTAATTCAACAAATTCAGGTATAGTTATATGATTTTTTTTTGAGTTGCAGATTGTAATTATTCCTATTTCTTCGTGTATTGTTAGTTCAGATAAATTTGAGGTTATCATGATATTAAGCAGATGCTCCTATGTTTACAATTTCATCGCCGTATTGATATATTAAATAAAAGACTTCAACAAGCTGTCCTATTG
>JAEXNS010000051.1 GCA_023439605.1 Bacillota bacterium
ATTTTGTTCTATGTAAAGGTAAGAAGGGATTATTTGAGCAGTTAAATAATTTTTAAGTGTAACTATGTTGTAGTTTCTTGTAAGTTCACCATTGTGTGCAATTGAAATAATGCCTGTTTCTTCAGAAACTACGATAATAATAGCATCTGAGTTTTCACTCATGCCTATAGCAGCACGATGTCTTGAACCTAACTTTTTATTTATAAGTTCTTCACGTTCAGGTTTAGGCAAAAAACAAGCTGCTGCTAAAACAATACCATCCCTAATTATAACGGCACCATCATGCAGGGGAGTCTTAGGGTAAAAAATATTTCCAAACAATTCTTTTGTGGGCATTGCATTTAAAAGTGTACCTGTATTTATCTGTTCACCAAGTTTGGTTTTTCTTTCAATTACCATCAAAGCACCTGTTGTAGTTGCGGACAGTTCTTCGCATGCTTGACAAATTTCATCAATAGCAGATATCCATTGAGAAGAAATTAGTTGTGAATTATCACCAAACATATTAAATTGAGAAACACTTGTTCGACCTACTTTTTCTAAAACTCTTCTTAATTCTGGCTGGAACATTATTAAAATAGCAATTAAACCAACATCTATTGCTTTTTTTAATATAAAGGTTATGGCTTTAAATTCGAAAAAATTACAAAGTCCATAGGTCATAAGTAAAAGCCCAATTCCTTTTATTAGCTGTCCAGCTCTTGTTTCTCTAATTAATTTAATAGCTTTGTAAACAATATAAGTTAACAGTAAAATATCTATAATATCTATTATTTGTATTGTTTTCAAAACATTTAATAAAGAGTAGAGTAAATCCTTCATAATTCACTTCCTATCTATTCTTTTTTAAACTCAATAAACAAACACTATGGGAGGCAATACCTAATTTTTCACCAGTAAAACCTAGTTTTTCTTCAGTTGTAGCCTTTACATTTATTTGTGATATATCTATCGAACATACGGCAGCTATATTTTCTCTCATTTTAAGTATAAATGGGGACAACTTAGGTGATTGTGCTATTATAGTTGAGTCAATATTTTCTATAATATATCCATTTTCATATATTAAATTACATACTTTTTTTAGTAAAATCAAACTATCTATACCTTCATATTGAGCGTTGGTATCAGGGAAGTGGGTGCCTATATCACCTAAAGCCAATGCCCCCAATAAAGAATCCATTATAGCGTGAACTAAAACATCTGCATCTGAGTGTCCAAGTAAACCTTTTTCATATGGTATTTTAACTCCACCGATTATTAAATCCCTATTTTCAACCAGTTTATGAACGTCATATCCATGACCTATTCTCATTGTGGCACCTCGTTTTCTTCAAGGTTGTATAATAAATTTGCAATTAAAATATCTTCTGGAGTAGTTATTTTAATGTTTTTATAGTCACCCTTAGTCATAAAAACTTTTACACCTATGGATTCAACAAGCTGACAATCATCTGTAAAATCAAGTTTATATTCTGTTGCGAAATTTAACCCTTTTATGTACAAACTTTTCTTAAAAACCTGAGGGGTTTGTGTTATAAATAAGTGAGGTCTGTAAGGTGTATCCACAATTAGGTTATCAGAAACTATTTTTATAGTATCCTTTACATTTACACCTAAAGTTGCAGCACCAAAAACTCGTGCATCGTTTATGGTGTTTTCAATTAAAATTGTTTTAATAAGTGGTCTAGCACCATCATGTATGGCTATTAATGAACAATCACTAGAGGTGTATTTTACACCATTGAAAACACTTTCCTGTCTTGTTTCTCCACCTTCAACACAGACTTTAAATTTGGTTATGTTTAACTGGATAGCAATATCTTTTACAAAAGAAATATCCTCTTTTTTAACTACAACTATTATTTCAGAAATACTTTCTGCTTTTTCAAAGGCGAGCATACTTAATCCTATTACATGATTATTTCCTATTTTTAAGAATTGTTTATTTTGGCCGTTCATTCTAGTTGAACTTCCAGCTGAAACAATTATCGCACTTGTATCCATATTACACCTCTTATTCATATATTATATAGCTTATAAAGTTCGCAATAAATACCGTTTTTTTCAATTAGTTCATTATGACTCCCAGTTTCAGAGATACCATTTTCAGTTAGAACTATTATTTTATCAGCATTTTTTATAGTAGTAAGTCTATGTGCTATCGTCAACGTAGTGCGATTTTTAGATAATTTTTCTAAAGACTGTTGAACGATTTGTTCACTTTCATTGTCAAGTGAGGATGTAGCTTCATCAAGAATTAAGATAGGTGGATTTTTTAAGAATAACCTTGCAATAGAAATTCTTTGTTTTTGTCCACCAGATAGTTTAACACCTTTTTCGCCTACATTTGTATGGTATCCTTTTGGAAGAGATATAATAAAATCATGTGCACCTGCCATTTTAGCGGCGTTTATTACCTGTTCTTCATTGGCCTCTAAGTCACCATAAAGTATATTTTCAAAAATTGTTCCATTAAACAAATAAACATCTTGTTGTACTATTCCGATATTTTTTCTTAATGATCTTAATTTTATATTTTTAATATTTATATCATCTATATAAATATTACCTTTGGTTACTTCATAAAATCTTGGGATAAGATTACATAAGGTGCTTTTACCAGCACCAGAAGGTCCCACAATTGCAATGTTTTCACCTTGATTTATTTCTAAATTTATATCTGTTAGAACATTTTCCAGTGATTTGTTATAAGAAAAATTTACATTTTCATATTTTATTTTCCCTTTCACATTTGAAAGAGAAATAGCATCTTTTGAGTCGCTTATAGATATAGGTTCATTTATTATTTCTGAAAATCTTTCTATACCTGTAATACCCTTTTGGAATTGTTCTGTAAACTCAATGATTTTTCTTACGGAAGCAATTAGAGTTTGTATAAACAATAAGTATGCAATTAAGTCTGCGGCGTTTATTTCCTTTTTTGTAATAAATATAAAACCTAAAACTATAACTGATATATAAATAATTCCATCAAAAAATCTAGTTACTGATTGAAATGAAGACATATATTTATAAGCTTTTTGTTTAACACTAAGAAATCTTTGATTACCTTTGTCAAATTTAGCTTCTTCTACTTTTTCGTTTACAAAACTTTTAACAACTCTTATTCCAGAAATGCTATCTTCAAGATTTGCGTTTAATTCACCAATTTGAATTCGTGCTTCAGCAAAAGCTAATTTCATTTTTTTTCTGAAAATAATTATTGAAGTCAGCATAAGAGGAAGTAGTAAAAAAATCAATAAAGTTAATTTTACGTTTATTCCTAGCAAAATTATAAATGCACCTATTATTTTTATAAATGCAATAAAAAATTCTTCAGGACAATGATGAGCAAATTCGGTTATATCAAACAGGTCATTTGTTATTCTTGACATTATCTGACCTGTTTTAGATTCATCATAAAAAGAAAAAGGTAATTTTTGAAGATGTTTAAATATATCACTTCTCATGTCGGTTTCTATTTTTGCACCCATTACATGACCTGTATACGCCATGTAATAATTGGCACCTGTGTCAATTATTCTTAAAAAAATATATATTATTATTAATTTAATTATATAATTAAATATACTATCATCAATCTCATTGTAAATAGTATAATTTGTTATTTTTCTAACTATCATTGGAAATATCAGTTCACAAATTGTTGATAATCCTGCACATAATAAATCTATAAAGAGTATAAATTTATATGGTTTATAGTATTTTAGAAAGCTTTTTAAAATTTTATTTTTTGTTAGCATTTAGTCACCTTTTTAAATATAAAATATATATAAAGTAATTATAGCATATTTTTAATTAAAATAAAAGACTATTTTTTATAAAAATAAATAAAATCAAATAAATGTTACTATTCAGCTATTAACGGTAAAGTTTAGGATTTTGCGAGGGTTTCGACTCTGCGGAGGCGACCGGGCTTTCCGGTCGCCCTGGACCTTCGGTAAAACATCTCTACCTTATACATATGGCTGAATAGTAACAAATAAATAGTAAAATATACACTCCAATATTTAGGGTTTATTTTATGATTGAAAAAAAGTAGCTAATATGATATAATATTAACATCTATTAAAGTTAAAGAATAATTTAATAAATTTGAACACATTTGGTATAAAAAGATGTGTTCTTTTTTGTGGGAATTTGTTACTATTCAGCCACTAAAGGTAAAGTTTACGATTTCGCAAGGGTTTCGACTCTGCGGAGTCGACCAGACTTTCTGGTCGCCATGGACTTTCGGTAAAATATCTCTGCCTTATACATATGGCTGGATGTAACGGAAATTTTTTAATGATTTATAATTGGGATATTAAAAAAGGAGAGAATAAATGAAGAGAATTATGATTGCAGGAACAAATAGTGGATGTGGAAAAACTACAGTTACATGCGGTATTTTGCAGGCACTTGTAGATATGAAAAAATCTGTTGGGGCGTTTAAATGTGGACCGGATTATATTGATCCTATTTTTCATAGTAAAATAATAGGTGCAAATACTTATAATCTTGATAATTTTTTTTGTGATGAAAATATGATTAAGTATCTTTTTAAAAAGAATAGCTTAAATGTTGATATTTCAGTTATAGAGGGAGTTATGGGTTTTTATGATGGTGTATGTGAAAAGGCATCTTCATATGATATATCAAACATTGTTAATTGTGCAGTGGTAATTGTAATAGATTGTGAAGGAATGAGTTCGTCAGTAGGTGCAGTGATTAAGGGCTTTTTGACTTATAAAGTACAAAATAACATTATTGGATTTATATTTAATAGATTGCACGAAAGTCTTTTAGATGAAGTAAAAAATATTTGTATAAATCTTAAAACAAGTTTTTTCGGATATTTGCCCATGTCAAAGGAATGTGTTATTGAGAGCAGGCATTTGGGGCTTTCTACAACAGAAGATATAGTTTCTATAAAAAATAAGATGAATATTTTGAGTGATATGGTTCAAAAAAATATTTATATAGATGAAATAATTAGAATTTCTGAAAGTTTTGAATTTCCAAGTTATAATTTGGTTTCGATTTTAAAACCTAAAATTAAAAATAAAGTTAAAATCGCTGTGGCAAATGACAATGCTTTTTGTTTTATCTATGAAGATAATTTAAATTTATTAAGAGAAATGGGATGTGAAATCGAATTTTTTTCACCTCTGAAAGATGAAGACATACCAAAAAACTCAGATGGGATAATTTTATGTGGTGGATATCCAGAATTATTTGCAAAAGAATTGTTTAATAATAAGAAAATTCGAAAATCAATATATGAAAAAATTGTAGAGGGAATACCAGTTATCGCAGAATGTGGTGGTTTTATGTATTTGCATAAATTACTTGAGGATATAAATGGTGAGGAATATGAAATGGTAGGTATTGTGGATG
>JAEXNS010000074.1 GCA_023439605.1 Bacillota bacterium
GACTTAACGATCAAGTCAACTTATAACTTAAATTGGCTTGACACTCTTTCTGAGTTCTATTCAAAGTCAAAACCTAATTTTAACAGGGAGTTTTGTAGTATTATATCTAAATTTCCTTATAAAGCAAACGATGATGAATTATTGATTGACACTCTTAAGTATTCACTTGAACTTACAGAGAAATTTATTTTAACTATATTTGACAAAGTAATTAATTTGAACAAGTGTATAGAATATTTTAGGGAATTTGGACCACCTATGAATCTTTACAATGATGGCGATTTTGGTAATTCTAATCCGAACCATTATTGCTATGAAGGTCTTTTAAATATAAAGACTGATAATCAAGAATTGAAACAAAGGTGGAAAAAGATTCTTGAAGAAAAAAATAGTGATGAATCAACAATCAAACGAGTATCTAGTCTTTATGAATTTTTCAATGATCCAGAATTGCATGCAAAAACTCTTGATGAGCTTGAACGTCGCAAAAAGGCAAACACTGAAATTTTACGTTCTTATGGTCTTGAAATAAATTAAAAATGAAAAGGATAGTTAAAATAATGAAAAAAAGATTTATGAAGATTCTTTCCTGTATCTTGGCAATAGCAATATTACTACCGACAATCGTGTTAGTTCCCCAAACAAATACTTTATTAACAATTTATGCCGCTACCGAAGATGAAGCTATCGAGGATGCATATTATGAATTACAAAAAGCATTGTCATCAAAATCAGGAGATTGGTGGACAGCAATTAATGAGGACGGATGTAAACCAAACTTTTTCCATAATAAGGTACAAAACTATATTGTTGACTTAAAAAAAGGAATTAAAAAGGAACTACCAATTAACTTTAAGGAATTAACCTTGAATCCTGTAACAGGGAAATATAGTATGACAGGCAAAGCTGATTTATATATGAGTAATATAAATTTAAATACTGGTGATGAAATATTTTATATTTGGGAAGTTAAGCCTGCATCATATATATGGGATGATGGTGTCGATAATAGGAAAACGAAAGGAGAACAACAACTTGCAAATTATGTTAATTCAGAAGATGCTTATTTTAATGGTGGTCTGTCGCCAAATATAGCTTTTGGAAAATTCAAAGCAACTGCTCCTTTAGGTGCTATTTATACCATACAATACGTAAATATGAAAAATGGATTAATTCTTTATTGGTTTAATCGTGACAAAGACGATGAGAAAGAAAATGAAAATGAAACCACTGTTACTTTTGGTTCACGAAAAAAGGCAACAAAAGAAGTTATAAAACACACCCAAGAAATTACGGAAAAGGAACAACAAAGACAACAAAATCAAGATAATTCTTCTAGTGAATCTCGATTTATTGATGGTGCTATTGTTGTTGGTGGTATAGTTATAGTTAGTGCAGCTACTATAGCAGCTTATAAGAAAATTGCTGAAATTCAAATGGCAATAAATTTGCCCAATGTTGACAAAACATCTCATTCCGAAACAGTAGTTATCATTTCCGAACAGTTTTTATTAGCATTAGCAGAGGCAAAAACAACAAAAAATGCTGTTGTACTTCTCACCGCTATCGGTCTTCTTACAGAACTTTTTGGTGAGATTAATATTTCCGCAGAAGCAGAAGAACTTGAGGAAGCAATGCTTGAAGAGAATGCGGAAAAAATAGATGAATTAACGGAAAAAATTCAGGATAACGCAAAAAAATATAGAGATGCAGCAAAGGCACAACCACCTCGTGATCCACTTATAATAGATTTGGGCAAACAAGGAATAGAACTAACTACACTTGATAATGGTGTAAATTTCGACATGGACAATAATACATTTGCAGAAAAAACAGCTTGGATTGGTTTAGAAGATGGTTTTCTTGTACTTGATCGTAATGAAAATGGTAAAATAGACAATGGAGGAGAACTTTTTGGCGACCAAGTAATTCTTAAAAGTGGTTTAAAATCTACATCTGGATTTGAAGCACTTATGGAATTTGATGAAAATAAAGATGGTATAATTGATAAAAAAGATGCCATTTATAGTAGCTTAAAAGTATGGATAGATGAAAATCATAATGGTATTTCAGAGTCAAACGAATTGAAAACGTTTATAGAATTAGGCATTTCATCAATAAATCTAAAAATAATTCAAGAGGGAAAAATCGACACTTTAACAGGAACAATGGAAGCAAGTTCCTCGGAAGTTGTTTTTACAAATGGAACAAAGAGAAAAATAAGTGAATTTTGGTTTCCAGTTGATTTATCAAATACAACACAAGACGGAAATGCAACAGCTGGTAATGTTCCTACAATAGAAAAAGCTATAGAAGCTGATGAAACAGGAGAACTGTTTGGATTGTGGATTAAGTTTAATATTGAAACAAATATCGCTTTAAAACGTTTATATTCCAAACAGATTCTATACTTCATAACAGGTGCATCTGATATAGATGTGAATAGTCGTGGTGGAAATGTAGATGCTAGAGATTTGAAAGTTATAGAGCAATTTATGGGGACTACTTTTAAAGGAATTAGTGGTGAAAATCCAAATGCACAAGCAGCTGAAATTTTAAAGGGTGTTTATACAAATATTGAAAATCAATATTTTAATATTCTTAATTTACAATCTAGTTTTGGTGGTTATTTAAATTCTGTTTATGAATACGTTGATGAAAATGGTAAAAAATCACTAGATTTATCTTTTTTAAATTATATCATTGAATCAAAAATATCAGATGGTGAAAATGTGGATACTCTTGTTTATGATCTAGGTGTTTATTTAAAATCATTTGATGCAATCAATGGAACTAAGGTTTTTGATGAATATAGTGAAGTTTATTCTCAAATTTCAAATCATTATGCAAAAATTGTAGAATTATCAAAATCAGGGAATACATTTATCGGAACAGATGGAAATGATAAATTTAATGGCACAGTTAACAACGATTTTATTTTTGGTGGAACTGGTGATGATATTTTAAACAGTGGTGGTGGAAATGATACATTTGTTTTTGGATTAAATCATGGTAATGATGTTGTTATTGGAGGTAAAGGCACAAATACATTGGTCTTTGAAAATGGAATTAATTTCACAGATTATACAACTGGTACAAATGCAAACATGGATTTGGTTCTGATTAATAAAGAAACCAGTGAAAAAATCTGTATTCAAAATTTCATAAGTAATCCAGCTGCTTATGATTTTATATTTGATGGCAAGTCAAGTATAATTGGAGGTGGCACAGCTACTGAAACAATAAATGGTACAGATAAAGACGATGAACTTGTTAGAAGTCTAGGATTTAACACGTTTTATGGTGGTAACGGTAATGACACAATACGTGGTGGAGACCATATTGATATTATTTATGGTGAAGAAGGTAATGACAAACTTTATGGAGGAAATTCAACCAATTTCATTTTGGGTGGATTAGGAAATGAAGAAATCAATGATGGTGACAAATCAAGTTATCTATGTGGCGGAGATGGAGATGATAAGATTTATGCTGGAGGTGGTGATGACGCATTAGATGGCGGAAATGGCAATGACTATCTCCAAGGTGATCATGGAAATGATGTATTTGTATACAAAAAAGGTTATGGAACTGACGTGATTAGTGATTCAGATGGTAAAAATACTATTAAAATATCTGGATTTTCATCTAAGAATATAAAAGTAGGAAAAACAACTCAAAGTGATGCAGTAATAAAATTTGATGGTTCAAATGAGTTTTTAATAATAAAAGGATATTTCTATACTAATAATGCAGAATATGAATTTATTTTTGATGATGGTACTAAAATCACTAACAAAATATCATCTTATATTGATGTGAAATCAGGAGATTTAAATCTAGATGGAAAAGTTGATAATCTTGATCTTGTGGTATTATGTCAATATTTGATTAAAACTTTTATTATTTCCAATGAAATTGTGCCTTATGCTGATTTAAATAGGGATGGGGTATTTGATGTTGCTGATTTAGCAATATTAAAACAATATCTAATGGGAGACAACGTAAATATAGGTTAAATTTATTTTTTTGGTTATTGGAATTTTACGGAGCAATAAAACACACATCATTTATTAATGTAATGATGTGTGTTTTCTTCATTTGCTTAATAATATCTTAAATATTATATATATTTTCCTAAATAACATTTCATTACAACCACTTTTATCAAAGCATACACCATGTAAATTTTTTATTGACTCATAAATTTTTATATGTTATAATTTGATAACTTAGTAAAGCTAAGTTTAAAAAATAATATATAAAAGAAAGTTTAGGTGATATTTAAATGAATAATTTGATAATCAAAAAAATTGTTGGTCGCGAAATAATTGATTCTAGAGGAAATCCTACAGTTGAAGCAGAGGTTACTTTGATGGATGGTACAGTAGCTTTGGGTGCTGCTCCTAGTGGTGCTTCTACAGGTATTTATGAAGCACTTGAATTGAGGGACAATGATAAGTCAAGATACTTAGGAAAAGGAGTATTAAAAGCAGTTACAAATATAAACACCCTTATAAACATAGAATTATCTGGATTAGATGCTTCTGATATTTATAACATTGATAGAACAATGATTAAATTAGATGGTACAGATGATAAATCTAGCTTAGGTGCAAACGCAATTCTTGCCGTATCAATAGCTTGTTGTCGTGCAGCAGCAAAGTCATTAAATATTCCTCTATATAAATTGATAGGTGGATTAAATGCAACTACTCTTCCTGTTCCTATGATGAATATATTGAATGGTGGTGCTCATGCATCAAATAATTTAGATGTACAAGAATTTATGATTATGCCAATTGGCCTACCAAGTTTTTCAGAAGGATTACGTGCATGTACAGAAGTTTTTCACAAACTAGCTTCTATTTTAAAATCAAAAAATCTAACTGTTTCCGTAGGTGATGAAGGTGGATTTGCTCCAAATTTAAGTAGTGACGCTGAAGCTATTGAGCTTATATTAACTGCAGTTTCAGAAGCTGGGTATAAACCATATGAACATTTTGTTATTGCAATAGATGCAGCTTCTAGCGAATGGAAAGCGGAAAAAGGATATTTATTGCCAAAAAGCAAAAAAGCATACTCATCCACCGAATTAATAGAATACTGGAGAAATTTATGTGATAAGTACCCTATTTTTTCTATAGAAGATGCTTTGGATGAAGAAGATTGGACTGGTTGGGCAGAACTAACAAAAGTGCTAGGTAAAAAAGTACAACTAGTTGGAGACGATCTTTTTGTTACAAATACAAAACGCTTATTTAGGGGCATTGAGGAAAAATGCGGAAATTCTATTTTAATTAAATTAAATCAGATAGGTTCTGTTTCTGAAACTCTAGATGCAATAAATATGGCAAAAAAAGCTGGATATACATCCATAATTTCACATCGTTCTGGTGAAACAGAAGATACTACAATTGCAGACCTTGCTGTAGCATTAAACGCTGGACAAATAAAAACTGGTGCACCTAGTAGAAGTGAACGAGTTGCCAAATATAATCAACTATTACGAATTGAAGAAAAGCTTTCAAATTCAGCAAAATATTTAGGAAGAAATTGTTTTAATTTTTAGTTTTTAAATAGTTTATTGTTATCGTGCTTTAAATTAATTTTCTTTAACTTAAAATAGCTATAAACAAGTTACTATCCATCCATTAAAAGTAAAGTTTACGGTTTCGCAAGGATTTCGACTCTGCGGAGTCGACTGGGATTTCCAGTCGCCCTGAACCTTCGGTAAAACATTTAATAAATTAAAAATTTATTTCTTATAAAAATCAAAAAAATAAAAGGCTCAATAGCCTTTTATTTTTTTGATTTTAACTAAATAAGTGTTATTTTAGCATAGTTGGCCATTAATTTTTTTGTTCCAACTTTATCAAAACCAACCTCAAGCATTGAATCATTTGCTAGTGGCCTTACTGAGAGAACTGTACCCTCTCCAAAAACACTATGTAAAACCCTATCTCCAATCGAGAAATTCACATTTTTTGGTTTACTTAAATTTGACTGCATTTTATTTTTCGCCAATTGCTCTTCCAAAGAAATAGATTTTACCATTTCTGTTTTAGGGCTAACTTGATTTATAGTAGATTTTTTATTTTCCTTCTTTTCAATAAGACTTGAATCTATCTCTTTTATAAATCTTGACTTCATATTTCTATTTGTCGTTCCAAAAAGCATTCTTTGTGATGCATGTATAAGATTTAGTTTCTTTTTTGCACGAGTAAACGCAACATAAGCAAGTCTTCTTTCCTCTTCTAAATCATCCTCACTATAAATGCTTCTGTTACTAGGAAAAATACCATCTTCCATACCAACAACAAACACGTTTTCAAACTCCAAACCTTTTGATGAATGAATTGTCATCAAAACTACATTATCGGTATTTGAATCATATCTATCAATATCAGTATATAAAGATACTTCCTCTAAAAATCCATTTAGAGATGCCTTATCATCATTTTCAATATATTCTATTATATTTGTTTTTAATTCATTTACGTTATCTAATCTATTTGCACCTTCATCACCTTGAGATAATAAATATTCCTTATATCCAGTTTTATCAACTAGAAGGTCTATAAACATATCTAAAGGCATTTTTTCAGATTGTTCTTTTAAATAATCAAACATTTTTGCTATTGATTTCAAAGTATTCGCCTTTTTAGAAAGTAAAGGATATATTTGAGCATTTCTCATTATTTCAATAGGAGAAGCACTTAAATCTCTGCATATATCTTCTAACATTTCAATTGTTGTATCACCTATTCCCCTTTTAGGTTCATTAACAATTCTTTTAAATCTTAAAATATCGTTTCCATTGTTTATTACAGATAGATAAGAAATAATATCTTTTATCTCTTTTCTATCATAAAACTTCATCCCACCATACACCCTGTATGGTATTCCACTTTGAATTAATGCTCTTTCAACTATATTGGATTGTGCATTCATTCTATATAAAACTAAATTATCCTTAAACTTTGAACCAGCTTTAACATTTTCAATTATTTTATTGGCAACAAATTTTGCTTCATCATTTTCATCAATAGCTTTAAATATGCAAATTTTATCCCCATCATTTTGATCGCTCCATAAAGTTTTGTCTTTTCTGTTATTATTATTAACTATGACTGAATTTGCTGCATTTAAAATATTTTGAGTTGATCTATAATTTTGTTCCAATTTTATAGTTTTACAGTTTTCAAATTGAGATTCAAAATTTAAAATATTTTCAATTGTAGCACCTCTAAATTTATAAATACTTTGATCATCATCACCAACTACACATAAATTTTTATGACTTTGGGATAATAAAGACACCAATTTAAATTGGGAATAATTTGTGTCCTGATACTCATCAACCATAATGTATTTAAATCTGTTTTGATATTTTATCAAAACATCTTCATTTTCCATAAATAGCTCAACAGTTAGTTTAATTATATCATCAAAGTCCAATGCATTTGCAGACATTAACCTTTTTTGATACTCTTTATACACCTGTGCAACAGCTGTTTTTTTATAGTCACCATTTGCTTCTGCTTTTAACTCTTCAGGATTTAATAATTGATTTTTTGCAGAACTAATTTCAAACATAACTGTTTTTGGTGTTAGTTGTTTTTCTGAAATATTTAGTTCATTTAAACATGCTTTTATTAATCTTTGAGAATCATCCGTATCATAAATGGTAAAGTTACTATTATAGCCCATTACCTCTATTTCTCTTCTCAAAATTCTAACACAAGACGAGTGAAACGTAGCAGCATTTATGTCATCAGCTTTATCGCCTAACATACTGGAAAGTCTAGTTTTTAACTCACTTGCTGCTTTGTTTGTAAAAGTAATAGCTAATATATTCCATGGGTTTATAGGTGATAAAGATAAATAATTTTTAAATTTTTCTAAATCAACTTCATCCTCTGCGTTATTGATGTAGTTATTTAAAAAATCAATACTTTCAGAATTATTTTGTTCAAATTTAGTGAAATATGAATCCCCAAAATTAATCATATTTGCTATTCTATTTACGATAACAGTTGTTTTTCCACTTCCGGCTCCAGCCAAAATAAGAACCGGTCCATTAATTGTAAAAACAGCTTCTTGTTGTTCTGGATTCATCTTTTTAAAATATTTTTTTAAAGCTTTTTGTTTTAATTCGTTAAAATTTTGCAATGACATAAACCTACTCCATTCAAAAATATACTTGAGATAATATTTGCTAAATAATAATTATAAAGCAAATATTTAAATGATATTTTTTAATTATACCATACTTTTTAAAACAATAAAAGACTAAAAATAAAATTTTATTTTTATTTTATTCCATATAGAATATATTTAGTGAATTATTTTTTAAAATCTATTTATTTTGTTTTTGATTTATAGTATAATATAAAAATACAGGTGCTTTAAAGGAGGACTTAAATGAAATTCAAGTTTAATGAAAAATATAATACAATAGCAGCATATTTTGTAATTGTATTTACAATTTGTATTTTGATTTTATTATTGATTTTTAGATTCGATATATTTTGGGAACAATTTTTAAAAATAATGAAAATACTATCCCCTATTATTTGGGGTGTATCAATTGCATACTTATTAAATCCGCTAATGAAAAAAATAGAATTAATTTTAGCAAAATTAATTAATAGAAAGAAAGAACATCCAAAAACTATTCGTGCACTTGCGGTTTTTTTCTCTTCTGTTTTTACTCTAGCTTTAATTGTTATTTTAATAAGCAATGCTATTCCTGAAATTATAATAAATCTTACAAATGTTTTTAACATGTTACCTAGTAGCTTAAACAATCTTTATGAAGATATAATGGGCTATTTTGATGATAATCCAGAAATAAGTTCGACTATAACCAATTCTATTGAAGAACAATTTGAAGTTATTAAGTCAATGCTCTTAAACTGGGCAACTGAACTTAAACCTTTTTTAGAAAAAACATTAAATATGCTTAAAGATGGAATTTTTAATTTTCTTATTGGGTTAAAAGATTTTATTCTTGGTTTTATCGTTTCTATATATATATTATATAGTAAAGAAATGTTTATGATGCAGTTTAAAAAACTTATATACGCATTATTCCCAGTTAAATCAGCAGATAAAATTATTTTAAAATCAAAACATACAAATGATGTTTTTACTAATTTTCTATCTGGCAAATTGCTTGATTCTGTTATTATAGGTATGATTTGCTTTATACTAATGACTATATTTAAAATGCCTTATGCAATTCTTATAAGTTCTATAATTGGAATCACCAATATAATTCCTTTTTTCGGACCTTTTATAGGTGCCATTCCAGCATCCATACTTGTTCTACTATCGGAACCAAAAAAAACCATATTGTTTGTTATTTTAATTTTAATATTACAACAATTTGATGGTAATTTTCTTGGACCAAAAATTCTTGGAAACTCTTTGAAATTGCCTACTTTTTGGATTATGTTTTCTATATTTTTATGTGGAGGATTGTTTGGTGTTGTAGGAATGGTAATTGGCATTCCTCTTTTTGCAGTGCTATATGTAAATATGCAAGAATTTATAAAAACAAGAAATTATAGTTCAAACAGAATTGCTGATGGCGAATTAGAAAGACTTGGATTCAATGATGAAAAATCATCACATCAAAAAACCCATGTAAAAAAACCATTTATTAAAAAGGAGCGAAAAAAATGATTTCAAAAATTCAAGAAACCATTTTAACCCTAAAAAAAGAAAAAGACGTTACTATTTTAGCTCATAGTTATCAAGCAAAGGAAATAGTTGAAGTCGCAGATTATACTGGTGACTCTTTTCAATTAAGTTTAATGGCACAAAAAGCAAATACAAAAAATATAATTTTATGTGGCGTACACTTTATGGCGGAAACAGTTAAAATGCTTTCTCCAGAAAAAAGAGTTTTTTTAGCAAATGAACTTGCAGGTTGTCCTATGGCTGAACAAATGGAACCAGATATTATATCCCAACTTAAAGCTAAAGAACCAGATAGAACTATAGTAGCATATATAAATACAACTGCAAAACTTAAAGAAGTCTGTGACGTATGTGTTACTTCATCTACAGCTGTTAAAATAGTTAAAAATATAAAATCCGATAAAATTCTTTTTATACCAGATTGTAATTTAGGGGATTATGTAAAAAAGCAAGTACCTGAAAAAGATATAAAACTATTACAAGGTGGATGTCCTGTTCATGCTGCTGTAAATGTTAATGATTTAGAAAAAGTTAAATCAAAACATCCAAATGCCCTTGTTCTTGTACATCCTGAATGTATTCCTGCAATTGTCGAAAAAGCTGACTATGTAGGATCTACTTCTGGTATTATGGATTATGTCAAAAATTCTAATCATGATGAATTTATAATTGGAACTGAAATGAGTATTACTGAACATTTGCAATATAAATATTTAGATAAATCTTTTTATAATTTATCTAAAAAAATTCTTTGTCCAAATATGAAAATAACAACTTTGATAGATGTTTTAAATACAATAAAAGGTATAGATACCTCAAAAGCATTTGAAATAATAATGACTGAAGAAGAAATAAATAAAGCCAGAATTTGTATAGATGAAATGATAAGATTAGGCCAATAATTTTTTGAAAGGATTGATAATAATTGCCTCAAGTTAAAAAGTATAAAAAAAGAAAATTAAGAACTGATAGACTTTTAATTTTTTTTGTTTTTATAATTATTATCATATTTATATTTTCAGCTTTAATTAAATTAATTTTAAAAAAAGAAACGGACACAAATATAAATTTAAACTCCTCTTCCAATAAAAATGATAATTCTTCACCTTCTTCTTTTTCATCAACTTTTGCAAAAATAGGATATGATACTATTTTAAAAGATTATAATGATATCCACTTTGGCCCACTTATATTGATAAATGATGATCATAAATCTTTAATTTCCCCTGAAAAAATGATTAATCTATATGAAAATAAAACAGACTATTATCAATTAAAAGATATGGATATTTCTTTAGACACTATTGCTTCTAAAGCTTTAAATAGCTTAATAAGTGGTTTTTTCACTGCAAGCTCCAATAAAAATTTAGTTGTTGTAAGTGGTTATAGAACTGAAAATTATCAAAATATTCTATACGAACAAGCTTTAGATAACAATTTGAAAATAGCTAAAGGTGGATATTGTGACCATAACTCAGGTTTGTCTTTTGATTTAGGTATTTTATCAAATGATTCTTTTAAATACTACTCCCCAACTGATGAATATAAATTTATTTTAGATAATTGCGATAAGTATGGATTTATTTTAAGGTATCCAGATGAAAAATCAGATATTACCAAAAGATATGGTGAATCATATCATTTTAGATACGTTGGAATTCCCCATGCTTACTATATGAAGCAAAATAATTTATCTCTTGAAGAGTATATAGAGGAATTAAAAAAGTATGAATTTGGATTTAACACATTACAAATTTCTTGTTACTCTAAAGAATACTATATATATTATATCAAAGCAAAAAAAGGACAAAACGAAATACATGTTCCTATAAATAAAGTTCATACTATTTCAGGAAACAACATAGATGGATATATAATTACCTGTGAAAAATAAAAAAAGCATACTGAAAACATGTATAAACAAGTTTTCAGTATGCTTTTTATTTATTATATTTCTTTTAAATTCCCATTAAGGCATTCGTAAATACCAATTTACAAACCCAATTTTAAATTCACACCAACGTTGACCAATTGCCCACATTTTTGTTTCCATATAGTCTTCATGAGAAGGATTTTTAATAATATCCAAAAAGTCATAATAACCATATTTTCCGCCGACATCTTCAGGAGGAGAGTCGCCTTCTCCATCAAGGCATAAAGAATAATTTTTATCATAATCAAGTTGAATATTTTCAATTTCAATAATATGCTCCCAATTATCTCCAAAATCATAAGTATAAAGTAACTTCTTATATTTAGGAATATAATCAGTTAACTTGGATTGAGATTCAAGCACTATAGATTCATGAGTGCAATTTTCAATATCATCTTTACTCATTACAATTCTTGCAACTGTTTTCTCTTCATCAAATATTTCAAATTCATGCATATGATAATTTCTCCAGTTAAATAAATATTGAATAATTTTATGAAAATCTGAAAAAGTGGTATTAGCAGGAACAGCAACTTTTCTCCAAACATTCATTTCTTCAAAATTCAGGCGTATATTCATTATGATTGCTGTTATTTTAAATGCAGTAATACCATAATGTTTGGTAAGTGCTTCATAAAATAATTCAGTTGCGTTAGTTCTTGAATTGTTAAAATCTACAGACATTTTATAATTTACTTTTTTGGATGCCAAAGACTGAATGATACTGTTATCCACAAAGTAATTTCTTTGGATTTCAGCGTATCCACAGCCCTTGTTAAGCCTAGAAATAAGTGACCTATCATTTGTTTTTGATAGTGTACATTCTCCACAATCAGAAATATATTTATCAATAACCTCTGGATTAATTAGTTCAGCAATCATGGCTTGTTTAATGTATTCAGATATATTATCAGTAAAACTCTTAAAATCCTTTGCTTTTAAGCCATATAAAATGATGCAGTAGCGTGTTGCATCATTGACAAGAACTATGGTTTTTCTACGGTTGACATTAATTAAATTTGCGTGCCATGAAAAAAGTAAATCCTGATTTTCTGCTTTTTCAAGTTTTATTTTCAATTCATCCTGTAATTTTTTCGTACAACTAATAATCATATTTATAAACTCCTATAAAAATATTTTTTTACTATCATAACCTTTTTTCTATTGCCTATCATACTATTTAGACTCTAAAACACTTTATTTCTTGTGGAGCTTGATATTGCAAGGGTTTCGACTCTGCCGAGTCGACCGAGCTTTCCGATCGCTCTGGACCTTCGATAAAATATCTCCGCCTTATACATATAGCTGAAAGGTAACATTCAATCAAGTACAAGTATTTTAGAATATTGGTGATATCATTATGTTCATTACAGCTTTTCTTTTAAAGATTTCAAAAAATTTTCATTGCTTTTTAATCAAGAACTAAATTAATATATGCATTTTTATTTAAATCAATTTTATTTTTACTATATAACATTGCAAATCTTTTATTTGATTTATGTTCTACATTTTTCATTCTTACAAATACATTTTTTATGCTATACTCTTTTGACAAATAAAAAATAACGGTTTCTATAATATCAAGAGTAAGTGAAGTTTCAATAATATACAAATCTTGATTATATACGTAATAGTATATAATGTAATATTGGTTTTCTATTGTTATTTTTTTGTAAAACCTGTTTTCTAAATTCAATGCATATTTTATATGTTTTAAATCCCAAGAAATATAGCCATCACTATCAAACACTTCATTTCTAATTTCTAAATATTCTAACTCTTTTAAATCATCTATTACTATGTTAAAATATTTTTTAGGCTCCAAATTCTTTATTAAAAAATACTTATCAAAAATATAAAAATATTCAACAAATCCAAATTTATGATAAAATTCAAACAAACTCTCAGACGCAGGTACAAGTACTAAAATCTCATCATTTTTATCAGCTATACTTTTAACATGCTTCATCAGTTTAGAGCTTATACCCTTGCCTCTATGCTCCTCTTTAGTCGCAACAGCATAAATATATTTGCAGCTTTTATTTTCACCATTTATTTTTATCTCTGCATCTAATAAACTCAACATGGCAACAGGAATACTGTTTTCAGTATAAACAATTATTTTATCAAAATAATTGTTTATGTAGTTTAAAATATAGTTTTCCTCATCTTGAAAAGCTTCTTTCCATAATAAAATCAAATCATTTATCATGTTTTTATCCGCTTTAATAATCATAAATATTTTACCTCTTTTAAAGTTTGAAAATTTTATTTTAAAGTTGCAGTATATTTTTCTAATAAAATTTCAGGTTTATATGATAGTTTCGCTTTTCTTAACCCTTCTTCACCTAAGTCTTCCTCTCTATTTATATAGTTAAATTCACTACAATTATGAATTAGAAATTGTTGATTTATCATTGGATATGCACCTTGAATTTCATGGTATGCCTTTTCAATGTGAACAATAAAAGTATCGGAACATAATTTTTCTCCTATAGTAAAAGCTACAACTTCTCCATCTATTCGCAATAATCCACCTTTAAAATCCAAAACAAAGAAATTTTCAAATGCTTTTTTTATAGCACATTTTTCATGTATTAAACTCTGATCATCATTACAAAAATACTTTTTGCACCAATCATGACTCATTTTAACACATTCATTTAAATTATTTTCATTTATATTTTCATAAATCCAATTATTTTCTTTAAACCTTGATATATGATTTCTTTTACTGTGCATTTTTTTCCCTGATAAATTAATAAGTTTTTCTGCCGAATATATATAATCAAATTCATCTCTATTTTCTATAAATTCAAATTTTTCTGGGAAAACTTCTTCTAGAAGTGTAACATTTTCTTTTGTAATTCCTCTTAATTTAAATTTTTTTCCCTTTTCAAAAGAATCAGCCATTAATTTTTCTATTATACTTTTTACATCTCCTTTTCCAGCTGGAAAAGTATAAATGTCAGATGATTTCCAGTTGCTTTTCAAACAATAAAATCCATCAAGTAAAGTAAATTCTATTTTATTTGCACATTGCCATATGAAATTATTACCAAACGAATACTCGCTTCCTTTATAATCAGCTTTCTCCAAATATTTAATTATGACATCCCTATCACTTAATTCTACTTCTTTAAATTCTAACATAATAACTCCTTTTTATTTGTACAAAAACCCCACAAAGCAATACTGTATATAGCCAGTATTGCTTTCATAGGTTTATATAAATAGTGACATATCAGACTCTTCTGCATGTGCTATCATTGCAGCTGCTCCACCAGGTTTAACTCCATCTATTAATTCTTCCATTTTAATTCCCATAACATCCATACTCATAGTACAAGCAACTAATTCCACTCCATTTTTAATTGATGCTTCAATCAGTTCTTCTAAACTATTTATATTTTTCTTAAACATAATATTTCTAATTAATTTAGGCCCAACCCCAAACATGTTCATATTTGACAATTTTAGTTTTTTTGACCCTCTAGGCATCATCATTCCAAACATTTTACTTATAAAATCTTTTGCAACATTTTGTTTTTTAGGTTTTCTCAACACATTTAAACCCCAAAATGTAAAAAACATAGAAACTTTTCTTCCCATAGAAGCAGCTGCATTTGCAATAATAAATGAAGCTATTGCTTTATCTAAATCTCCAGAGAAAACAATAATATTTTTACCATTTGCAGTGCTTACTTCATGATTTACAACTCCACCTTTTTTTATTATAGCTTTTGAAATGCCTTTTTCAGACTTAATTCCACCAAAGGTATTTCCTGTTCTTCTACACCACGCTTCAACGTCACCTGAAAAAGCAGGATCAGTAGTTTTTATTTCTATAACATCACCATCTTCTGCTTTTTGTACAGCTTCTGAAAGCTTCATAATTGGGCCAGGACATTGTAAACCACAAGCATCTACATTGATTGTGGTTGCATTTATAGGAACCATTGTTTCGTTATTTAACTTAATATCTTCTTTATATTCATTTTTTCCAAAAACACTGTTCCATAATCTAT
>JAEXNS010000094.1 GCA_023439605.1 Bacillota bacterium
TACCTGTCCCACCATGAAGAACTAGAGGCATATCTCCTACTTTCCCTTTTACTGCTTCAAGAGTTTCAAAGCCTAAACCTGGCCAGTTTTCAGGATATTTACCGTGAATGTTACCTATTCCAGCAGCAAGCATTGTAACACCTAAATCAGCAATTGATTTACATTCGTCAGGATCAGCAAATTCACCTGTTCCTACAACACCATCTTCTTCTCCACCTATAGAACCAACTTCAGCTTCTATAGAAAGATTTTTTTCATTACATATTTTAACTAATTCTGTTGTTTTGGCAATATTCTCTTCAATTGGGTAATGTGAACCATCAAACATTACAGAAGAAAAACCAGCTTCTATACATGCCATAGCACCATCAAATGAACCGTGATCCAAATGCAATGCAACAGGTACAGTTATTTTCAATTCTTCTAACATGCCATTTACCATACCAACAATAGTCTTGTAACCGCACATATATTTACCCGCACCTTCGGATACACCTAGTATAACTGGTGAATTTAACTCTTGTGCTGTTAATAATACAGCTTTAGTCCATTCTAGATTATTGATGTTGAATTGACCTACTGCATATTTACCTTCTCTTGCTTTTGTAAGCATATCTTTAGCTGATACCAACATTTAATTTATTCCTCCAAATTTGTAAATTAATACTTTTAAACAAGTATTTTATTTAATTTAAAAAACAATAAATATATTTTTTAAATAGTCTGTTATAATTATAACTTATTATAAGAAAAAAATCAATTGTTTTATCAAAAAAATCAATTATACTTGATTTATAAAATATAAGTTAATTTTTTTAATTAATCTCAAAAAAATAACGGTAATCTTTTAAATTACCGCTTTTTTATAAATGAATTATTTTTTTATTAAAGTATTTATAGTTGTATAGTAAAAAGGTATAGTTAAAAATATAAGCCAACCTGGATGCCATAAATTTAATGTAAAACCAGATATTAAGTAAATTAATGTTGCTAAAACAGGATAACAGAAAGTATTCAAGTTTTTTGTTTGACAAGCAGTAATTGTTGTATAGTATAGGGGTATAGTAAGAAACATAAGCCACATAGGATGCCACCAATTAAACATACTTCCTGTAATAACGTACATCAATGCAACAAATAGAGGATATGGGAAAGCATATAAAGCTTTATAATTTATATTTTCACCTATATTAACCTCTTGATTATTTTTGTTTTTTATTATATTTTCCTCTTCATAAACCTCAAAGTTTAAATTTTCATATATATTTTTTGGTATTTCTTCTTCTTTTTCAATAAAAGGTTTTTGAGGATATTTTTCTTCTACCTTTATTTTTTGTGCCTGTGAATAAACTGGTTCTTGCATTCTCATTATATTTTCATCTTTTTCTTCTGAACTTGATTTTTTAAAAAAATCTTTTTTTAAACTAACTGATTTTCTTGATTTTATATTTTCACTCTTTATTACATCTATCTCAAAAATCTCATCAAGAGAAACATTATATAGTTTAGCGAGTGAAATTAGATTTTCGGTATCAGGTGATGCTTCAGCTCGTTCCCATTTAGAAACAGCTTGTCGGCTTATTCCCAATTTTTCAGCTAATTCTTCTTGAGAATAACCATATTTTTTTCTTAAATTCAATAATTTATTTGCAACATCTACGTTCATATTCATTACCATCCTTTTCTCTTTGAATTTAGTTTATATTTTTCTTATCTTTATTATACATATAAATCTAAAAACTTTCTATACATTTTAATATACATTTATAAAAAATATTTTCGCAACCAATAGTTGCGAAAATATTTTTTATTGTTCATAAGCTCCATCATAAAGATAAAATTCACCATCTATTTTAAAAATATACCATTTCATCTCAAATTCTTCCGTACCTAGTTTACCCTGAACTCTTTCAATTACGCTTATTTCATATGCATCCTCTAATTTTATTGATTTACCAAATGTGCTGTTAATAGTTTCATTTGTATCTTTTAACAATTCATCTGCCAATTGAACTGCATATTCATAAGTCAATAATATATCAAAATCCTCACCAAAATTTTCTTTATAATAATTTTGCATATCCTTCATATATTCGACTTTGGATATTTTTTCTTTTTCCATGTCTTTTTCTAATCTTTCTTTATAAAAATCAGCATATTTAGAAAAACATTTATCAAAGTCAACTTTTTTTATTCCATCATAATATGTATTAAGTAAGTCTAATGATAACTTTTTCATAGATTCAAAATCATCATTTTTTCTCTTTTTATTTATTTCTGGATTTACTTTATCTAAATCTACATTAGGCAATTGCGTTGAACTTTGATTTCCACTTAATTCAGTTGAACCTTCATTTTTACTTATTTCAGTTGAATTTGCAACTGATTGACTAGAATTACTATCAGCTTTTTTTTCTTCACCATCACATGATGACATACTTATAAGAATGGCGGATATAGATAATAACAAAATTAACTTTTTCATACTTTACTCCTTTAATACAACTCCTACCAATCTATTAATACTACTAATATTCTAAAATACTTGATTGAATGTTACTGTCAGCTATATGTATAAGGCGGAGATATTTTACCGAAGGTCCAGGGCGATCGGAAAGCCCGGTCGACTCCGCAGAGTCGAAATCCTTGCAATACTAAACTCCATAAGAAATAAAGTGTTTTAGAGTCTAAATAGTATAAAGTAGAAATCCTTTTATTTAATTCTAAATTCAATTTTATTTTTCACTGCATAATCTTCCATAGCAGTTCCAGAAGGTGCTTCTATAAACAATGCCTCATTACACATTTCAAAAGCATATTGTCCTATATTTTGTATGCTTTCTGTTGCATAAACTCGCTTTAGCTTTTCACATCTGTTAAAAGCACAATCACCTATTTTTACAACACTATTTGGTAAGTCAATTTGTTCTAATTTATTACATTTAAAAAATGCCCATTCTTTTATCTCTGAAACTGAACTAGGTATTAATATTTTTTCAAATGTATCATTATTTGAAAAAGAAAATTTCCCTATTATCTGCACACTATTTGGAATGCTATAGTCAGAAACATCTTTTTGAGAAGGAATTTGAATTAAAGTTTTTTTCTCTTTATCAAATATTACTCCATCCAAGCTTGAATATTTTGAGTTATCAGTACTTACTTCAATCACTTTTAATCCTTTGCACGTGTTGAAACCACTATCACATATACTAATTATATTATTCAAAATAGTTATTTTATTCACAGTATCAGGAGCTTCAAATTTACTTTCTCCAATTGTAGAAATAGGAACACCATCTATTTCTGTTGGAATTACTATTTCACTTTTACTTCCGATATATTTTGTTAAAACAAGTGAGCCCTTATTTATTTCTGATTCTTTGTATTCAAACTCATCTTTTGACTCATCTAAGTTACTACTCATCAATATCTCTTTTGTATTTTTCTGTGTATCAATAGACTCTTGCCCTGTTTTCTTTGATTTACAAGAACTCAATCCACCGATTAATAAAGTTAACACAAGTACAAATGTTATTATCTTTCGCATTTTACTCTATCTCCTTATTCATTTTTTAAGCTAAATTGAAATATAATTATATAAAATAAAACAATACTCCCAAATATATTTTATTTAAACTAAAACAACAACGAAGATATAACTGAATTAGAAACCAAAAAACCTTTTTTTGTCAAAAATAATCTATCGTTTTTTAATTCAATTAATCCTGCTTTTTGTAACATACTTATATTTTTAAAATTTTCTAAAGCTACCTTTTTTAAATTTATACCTTTAGAAAGTCTTAATTTCAACATCATTTTTTCAAAAAAATCACCAGGATTTTCTTCTGTAACTATTTCTTTTTGTGCAATTGTTGACATAAATTTATCAATACTTCTCTCTACTTCAAATCTCTTTCCATTTAAATAAGAATGTGCAGAAGGACCGACTCCTAAATATTCTTCACAGTTCCAATATTTTAGATTATGCTTACTTTCATAATTTTTTTTTGAAAAGTTAGATATTTCATATTGATTAAAACCATACTTTTTCAAAGATTCTACTGCCAATAAATACATATCAGCAATAGTATCTTCATCTGGTAATGCTAGCTTATTTAAAATTCGACTATATGGTGTTTTATTTTCAATCTTTAAAATATATGCAGAAATATGTTTTATAGGTAAACTACATAATTTTTCTATTGAATAATTTAAGGATTCAAAACTTTGTTCAGAAATACCAATCATTAAATCACAGGATATATTTTCAATTCCAATTTCATAGGCAGTTTCAACCACTTTTTCTGCTTTGCTATAATTATGGATCCTACCTAATATTTCTAACTCACTATCTATACAAGACTGAACCCCAAACGATAATCTATTTACATCATTTTTCTTCAAAGAACTTAATTTTTTCTTGTCTATAGTTTCTGGATTTACTTCTAAAGTTATTTCTGTTGAATTACTTAAATAATACTTGGACAACTCATTTAAAATATTGTAGATATTTTTTTCAGGCAAAAGAGATGGTGTTCCTCCCCCAAAATATATTGTATCAAAATTAACATCAAATTTTTCTGTATAGTATTTCACATTTCTTATAATTGCTTCAGTATACTTATCAAAGTACTCATCACAAACCTTTATAGAATAAAAATCACAATAAGGACATTTATTCATACAAAACGGTACATGGATATATAATCCTATATTTTTTCTAAACATCTAATCTATTATTTTTTTCAAATTCGCAAAATAATATATCAAAAATTTTACTTAACACTAAAGCTGCAAAAAATCCAATAATCAAATAAATAAAATTTGAACTTTTTGATATATAGGAATATAATATAGCTATAAAAACTAGACCCAATAAAACACTTTTAAAAATTGTAGCCTTTAATCCACTTACACTTCTTTTACCACATTTCGGGCAAATTCTTCCTTTTGAAGCCATTCCACGCACTAAGATTTTATCTATTAATGTATAAGTATTTTCCTGACAATATGGACATTTGTATTTCTTCATATTTACACCACTTTATTCATCTAACTTAAGCACACTCATAAAAGCTTCCTGTGGAACTTCTACTGTACCTAATTGTCTCATTCGTTTTTTACCCTCTTTTTGTTTTTCAAGTAACTTTTTCTTTCTAGTTATGTCTCCGCCATAACACTTTGCCAACACGTCTTTTCTAACTGCTTTTACTGTTTCTCTAGCAATTATTTTACCTCCAACACATGCTTGAATAGGAACTTCAAATAACTGTCTAGGTATATTATCTTTTAGTTTTTCAGCGATTTTTCTTGCTCTTGCATATGCCTTATCCTTATGCACTATAAAAGAAAGTGCATCTACTATATCTCCATTTAACATAATATCTAATTTTACCAATTGAGACTTTGTATAACCCATTAATTCATAATCAAAAGAGGCATAACCTTTTGTTCTAGATTTTAAAGCGTCAAAGAAATCATATACAATTTCATTTAAAGGTAATTCATAATGTAGACTAACCCTTATATCATCTAAATATTTCATATCTTTAAAAACACCTCGTCTTTCTTGACAAAGGTCCATTATATTACCAACATATTCTGAAGGTGCTAAAATTTCAGACTTAACCATAGGTTCTTCTGCACTTTCAATAACAGAAACATCTGGATAATTTGTAGGATTATCTATAAATATAGTATCACCATTTGTAAGATTTACTTTAAAAATTACTGATGGTGCTGTTGTTATTAAATCAAGATTAAACTCTCTTTCAAGTCTTTCTTGTATTATTTCCATATGCAATAATCCTAAAAAGCCACATCTAAATCCAAATCCTAGGGCAATTGAAGTTTCAGCTTCAAAAGAAAGTGCTGCATCATTTAATCTAAGCTTTTCAAGTGCATCTCTCAAGTCCCCATACTTTGCTCCATCGGCAGGATATATACCACAAAAAACCATAGGATTGACTTTTCTATATCCAGCCAAAGCCTCTTTACATGGTTTTTCAGCATTTGTAACAGTATCACCTACATTTGTTTCTGTTATACTCTTTAT
>JAEXNS010000173.1 GCA_023439605.1 Bacillota bacterium
TTTATATTTAGAGTGAGATTTTTTAAATTTTATATACACATATGAAAGAGAGGTTTTGATATTGGATTTACAGATGATTTCATATTTATCTAAACTAAGTAAACTTCAATTTTCCGATGATGAAATAAAAACAGTTGCCGATGATATGACACATATTATGGATATTATGGATACAATAAAAGAAATTGATGTAACATATGATGCTTTGGCTGATAATAAAAACGTTTATTTAAACGATCTTCGTGAAGATAAATCAGCACCTAGTATGCCTACTGAGCTTATCCTGAAAAATGCAACAAATAGTGAAAATTGCTTCGTTGTTCCTAAGGTTATAGAATAAAGCATATAATATTTTATTATTATCTTGCTGACAGGAAAGGAAATTTTAACATGGATATTACACAATTAAAAATACATGAACTGCGTAAGATGCTAGATGAAAAAGAAATTTCATCCGTAGAACTTACAAATGAATATTTAAAAAAAATCGACTGCTTTGATGAAAAAATACAGTCTTTTATTACTGTTACAAAGGAGTTTGCACTTGAAAATGCAAAAAATGCACAAAGCTTAATTGATAGTAAAAATGCTGATCCCCTTTGTGGTATTCCTATAGCAATAAAGGACAATATATGTACTGAAAACATCAAAACTACTTGTTCTTCTAAAATATTGGAGAACTTCATTCCTCCATATAATGCTACTGTTATTAACAAATTAAAAAATGAAAATTTTGTTTTGATAGGTAAAGTAAGCCTTGACGAATTTGCTATGGGCGGTTCTACTCAAACTTCAGCATTCGCAAAGACAAAAAACCCTTTTGACCTATCAAAAGTTCCTGGTGGTTCTTCTGGTGGCTCAGCGGCATGCGTTTCTGCTGGATTTTGTGCCGCTTCTTTAGGCTCTGATACTGGTGGTTCTATAAGACAACCTGCAGCTTTTTGTGGAGTTACAGGTCTAAAACCTACTTATGGCAGAGTATCACGTTATGGTTTAGTTGCTTTTGCATCTTCCTTAGATCAAATAGGCCCTATAGCTAGAAGTGCCCATGATTGTGGAACTATTTTAAACGCCATTGCTGGATGGGATACCATGGATGGAACTTCTAGCAAAGAAAATACTATGGATTTTACTTCTAAAATAGGCCAAGATATAAAGTCAATGAAAATAGCTGTTCCAAAAGAATTTTTTGCAGAAGGTATTGATGAAGAAATCAGAAATACTGTTTTAAAATCTGTAGAATTTTATAAATCCCTTGGTGCTGAAATAGTAGAATGCAGTATGCCTAGTTTAAAATATGCTATATCTGCTTATTACTTAATTTCTTCCGCAGAAGCATCTTCAAACCTTTCTCGTTTTGATGGTATTAAATATGGTTATCGTTCTGCACAAGGTGATAACTATAATGAACTTATCATAAATTCACGTTCTGAAGGTTTTGGAATGGAAGTAAAAAGAAGAATTTTACTTGGTAACTATGCACTTTCAAGTGGATATTACGATGCTTACTATGGAAAAGCTCTTGCTTTAAAACAAAAAATAATTGCAGAATATAACGAAATATTTAAAACTTGTGACGTTATAATAACTCCTACTACCCCATCAACTGCATTTGGTATAGATGAAAACATTTCTGACCCTGTAAAAATGTATCAAGCAGATATATGTACAGTTACAGTAAACATAGCTTCATTGCCAGCTATTTCAACTACTTGTGGCTATGATAAAAATGGTATGCCTATAGGTATGTCCATCATAGGCAAAAAATTTGATGAAGCAACAATAATTCAAGTTGCAGATGCATTTGAGAAACAGTTTAATGCTATTTCTCCAAATTTAGCATAAGGAGGACACAATAATGTCATATATTCCTGTAATAGGATTAGAAATACATGCCGAATTACTTACAGAATCAAAAGTTTTTTGTACTTGCTCAGCTGAATTTGGTGGAGATACAAATTCTAGATGTTGTCCAGTATGTACTGGTATGCCAGGAACTTTGCCTGTAATAAATCAAAAAGCAGTTCAATATGCTGTAAAAGCTGGGTTTGCTTTAGGTTGTAATATAAATAAATTTTCAGTATTTGATAGAAAAAATTATTTTTATCCTGATTTGCCAAAAGCTTATCAGATATCTCAGCTAGAAAGACCTTTGTGTATAGATGGAGTAGTTTCCATTGAGGCAGAAGGTAAAACTAAAGATATACGTATAAACCGTATACATTTGGAAGAGGATGCCGGAAAATTAATACACGATGACTTCAATGCCGTTTCATTGGCAGATTATAACAGATGTGGAATACCACTGATTGAAATAGTTACTGAACCTGATATTGGTTCTGCTGAAGAAGCAAAAGCTTTTGTTGAAAAAGTAAGTTTACTTTTACAATATGCAGGTGTATGTGATTGTAAAATGGAACAAGGTTCTTTAAGATGTGACGTAAATATATCTATAATGAAACCTACTGACAAAGAACTTGGAACCAGAGCAGAAATTAAAAACTTAAACTCTTTAAAATCAATAGTTAAAGCTATAGAATATGAAATAAAACGTCAATCAAAATTACTAGATGCTGGCGAACGTGTAATTCAAGAAACAAGAAGATTTAACGATAATCATGGCGATACAAAATCAATGAGAAGTAAAGAAGATGCTCATGACTACAGATACTTCCCAGAGCCAGATATTCTTCAGGTTAACTTTACTGACGAAATGCTAGACGATATAAAAGCAACTCTACCAGAGCTACCATATAAGCGTTTAGAAAGATATATAAATGAATATAAGCTTTCTGAAGTAGATGCAAAAATTCTTATAAATCAAAAAATAGTTTCTGATTTTTATGATAACGCTTTAAAAGTTTATAACAACCCTTCAAGTATTGCAAACTTCATAATAGTTGAATTACTTAGAAGAGTTAATTTAGGTGAAATTGATTTAGAAAAATTGTCTTTCACTCCAGAACAGTTTGCTAATCTAATAGAAATGGCAGACACAGAAAAAATATCTAAAAACGATGCTAAAGCTGTATTTAGAACTTTAGTTGAAACAGGAAAAAATCCTGAAGATATTGCAAAAGAACAAGGATTATTGATTGTAAATGACTTATCAAAAGTTGATGAAGTTATAAGCCAAGTTTTAAAAGACAATCAAAAAATAGTTGACCAATATATTGGCGGAGATGTAAAAGTAGTTGGCTTCTTAATTGGTCAGTGTACTAAAAGCTTAAAAGGGGTATGTACTCCTAAAGTTATTAAAGAAGTTTTAGAAAACAAGTTAAAATCACTATAAAAAAGTTTTATAATTTTGTAGGGATTTCGACTCTGCGGAGTCGACCAGGCTTTCTGGTCGCCCTGGACCTTCGGTAAAATGTCTCCACCATCAACATTGCTTCAGCAATTTGCTTAAGTTCACGACATTGTTCGGAGGCCCTTGCCTTCGGTAAAATGACTTAATAATAACCTATAAAAACTTAATATCCGATATGTTTCTACGCCGAGAAAATATTGGACATATTAGATATTTTACGGCGTAGAATGGAGCTATATATGAAAAAAATAGATGGTATAGAATTAATACAAGAGTTTGATGTTAATTATGCTTTATCTAATATAGGAAAAGAAATTTCAATTTCTGCATGCGTTCATAAAGTTCGTAATATGAGTTCATTTGCATTTATAATTTTAAGAACAGGCAGATATTTAATTCAAACGGTTTTCTCCCCTGAAGATTGTACAGATAGCATAGAAAACGTAAAAGAAGGTTGTTTTGTTGAAATAACTGGTCTTGTAAAAGAAGATGAACGTTCTTTAAACGGTATTGAAGTATTGTTAAGATCCTTAAAGTTAATTCACAAACCAAACTTTGATTATCCTTTACATGTTTCTCATAAAAAACTTGGTTGTTCCCTAGATATTAACCTTGATTTAAGACCTGTTTCATTAAGAAATCCATATGAAAGAGCAATATTTAAGCTCCAAGAAGGCGTATGCAATGGATTTAAAGAGTTTATGTTAAAAAATAACTTTACAGAAATTCATTCACCTAAAATAGTAGCACAGGGTGCAGAAGGTGGAGCAAATATTTTTAATATAGAATATTTTGACAAACCTGCTTTCTTAAATCAATCACCTCAATTTTATAAACAAACAGCTGTAGCTTTCTTTGATAGAGTTTTTGAAATTGCACCAGTTTATAGAGCTGAAAAACATGCCACTTCACGTCATATAAACGAATATATAGGTCTTGATTTTGAAATGGGATATATAAATAGCATGTATGATGTTATGGCAATGGAAACAGCTATGTTAAAATATCTTATGAAATATCTAGAAGAAAACTATGCACCAGAAATAAAAATCTTAAACGCTGAAATACCTGTTATAGATGAAATACCATGTGTAACACTACTTGAAGCAAAAGAAATACTCGGAAATAAAGGTTCTAAAAATAAACTTGATCTTGAACCAGAAGACGAAGTAGGATTATGCGAATATGCAAAAAAAGAGTTTAATAGTGACTTTATTTTCGTAACTCACTTCCCTTCTGCAAAACCTCCTTTCTATGCTATGAATGATAAAGAAGATCCACGTTTAGCTTATAAATTTGACTTGTTGTTCAGAGGTCTTGAAATAACAAGTGGTGGACAACGTATTCATGACTATGATGAGCAAATAGAAAAAATGGTTACTCAGGGTCTAAATCCTGAAGACTTTAAATCATATTTAGATGCTCACAAATATGGCTTACCTCCTCATGGTGGTTTAGGTATCGGTCTTGAAAGATTGGTTATGAAATTATTAAACATGCAGAACATACGTCAAACGAGCATGTTCCCAAGAGATATAAACAGATTATTACCATAAATAAAAAAAGTAATCATGATTTAAATTAAATCATGATTACTTTTTTTATCACTATTCAGCCATATGTATAATGCAGAGATGTTGTTCCGAAGGTCCAGGGCGATCGGAAAGCTCGGTCGACTCCGCAG
>JAEXNS010000176.1 GCA_023439605.1 Bacillota bacterium
TTATTATACTGTTTGAACTGGTATTACTCCAGTACGGTTTGGGTAGAGTGCTCGGATTTACTATTGCTTCATCTAAGAAGTTTAGTATACTCCATGGGTTATATATATTCGTACTGCCAAACATATAACCGTTGTACCATTCTTTTATATCATTGAAGTGATTATATACATTATAGTAATTCATAATTGTTTCGACTTCTGTTTCTGTAAACCCAAAATAGTTAGAATAATTGTGTGATGTTATAGTATTTATTTTAAAGTTGTTTAATCCAGTAAAAATGCTCTCTTTTGATATTCTTAAGCATCCTGTAATTACCGCAAATTCTAGTGAATTATTGGTTTTAAGTGCACTTTCAAAAGCTGAACGAATTAAATCAACCATAGGTTTATAAAAACCCTCAAAATAAGCATTTTCAAGTGGAACATCATATTCGTCTATTAAGATTATTACTTTTTTATTGTATGCTTTGTATAAACATTCTGAAAGGAATTTCAAAGATGTTTTATATATCATATCATTTTCTGTTTGATTTAGTATTTTCTCAAACTTCACTTTATCTTTCTCTAATAATTTATCTGAATGAATTAAATCTATATGCCTTCCAAATTCATTTGATATTAATTCCTTAAATATATAAAAAGCCTCATCATAACTAGCTTGCTTCATACTCTTTAAAGATATATTTATAACTGGATACTGACCCATATATTCAGCATATTCATCTCCTGCTTTTCCTATATCTAAATCTTTAAATAAATAAGAATTATCTTCTTCTGTTTTTTCAAAGTAATACTGCAGCATACTTAAGTTCAAGGTTTTCCCAAATCTCCGAGGGCGTGTGTATAGATTAACATCACCTTTTTTATCTAATAAATCTTTTATAAATAAAGTTTTATCTATATAATAATATCCCTTAGTCAGTAACTTTTTAAAATCTTCTACACCTATAGGCAATGGTTTAAAATTATTCATAATTTCAGCTCCCTTCATATATAAATTATATCATTTATACATGATAAAAACAAGTAAAAATAGCACCTTAAAAGGTGCTATTTTTGTAAGTTTAAACTATATTTCCATCAGATATTTCTATAATTCTGTTGCACTGAGCGGCTACTTCCTTGTCATGTGTAACTATGATTATAGTTTTACCTTGTTTGTTTAATTCATGAAAAACATCCATTATTTCTTTTGCGGTTGAGGTATCTAAGGCACCTGAGGGTTCATCGGCGAGAATAACATCTGGTTCATTTACTATAGCTCTTGCAATAGCGACACGTTGTTTTTGACCACCAGAAAGGCAATTTACAGATTTATTTAACATGCTATCCATGCTAACTTTTTTTAGAGCTTCTGTTGATTTTTTTGTTTTTTCTTTAGAACTCATCTTTACTTCTTTTGAAAAATTTAAAGGAATCATAACATTTTCAAGGCATGTAAATTCTTCTATTAAGGCGAAATCCTGCATAACCATGCCTATTTTTTTATTTCTTATTTTTGCAAGTTCACGATCAGATTTGTTTTTTATTAAAGTATCATTAATGAAAAATTCACCATTTTCATAACTATCTATACAAGAAAGTATATGAAGTAAAGTTGATTTTCCTGCACCTGATTTTCCTATTATGGCTATAAGTTCACCATCTTCTATTTTTAAGCTTACATCATGCAACGCTTCAAACTCATTGGTTTTACCTTTATTATATATTTTTTTTATATTTTTTAGTTGTATCATAAAAATGTTCTCCTTTAATTTTTCTTAAGAATAGTAACTGGAGTAGTTTTTCTTATAATAAGAACAGGTAAAATCATAGATATAAGAAAATATACAATCAAAATAAGTGATGAAAAGAAAATAGTAGTGGGGTTTATGGTAAATATAAATTTTTCTGATAGGCCTGTACGTATTATAACTGCTATAGTAACTATAGTTCCAAGAGTTGCATAGGCAATAGTTATAAGAGATTGGCAGGCGTTTATAAGAACACAGTTTTTCCAGCGAGAACCACATATATAATATATAGTGTAGTTTCTTAGTTGTTTTTTTGTAGACAGGGCAGAAACACTTATAGAACTAATTATAGTAAGTGAAATGACAGATATTATAATAGGGAGGAGGGTAAGCATTTCTCTAAATAAATCAGCTTTACTGTTCTCTTTTATAACTTCCATATTTTCTCCTAAAAGAAAACCTTGTTGGATACTTGAAAGTATTTTGTGATTTTCTTCTATTTCTTTTTCAGTTATATCATCACTGTATTTAATTAAAGCAGGATAAGAAACTTGATAACCTATATTTTTCATGTTTTTTGATACAATTAAAAGAGGGTTTTCTTCAAATTCTACATTATATGTTCCATAAAAACTATTATAATTTAATTTATCATTGAATTCATTTCCGAAAAAACCTGAAATACCAGCTATTTTTGCGTTGTTATTTAACATACCAACTATTTTAATAGGTATTTTATTGTTCCCAGATGTTAAATTTATTGTATCCCCTACTTTAATATTTTCATTATTGGGCGAAATTACCGCTTCACAAAACTCTGGAGTGTTGTTAATCCATCGACCTTCAGAAAGAGAGGGTATAAATTTATTTACTATTTCATCATCATAGCTTATATAATTAAAAGGAAAGTCTTTAGAATATAAATCAGTTGAATAGCAACCTGCTATACTTTCAACTTTTTTTAATGAATTTTTAAAATATCCAGTTGATATTATTGGATAATTGTTATTTGTAGCAAAGCTAAACGAACTGAAAACCCCTTTTGATTCAAAATAGTCTTTAAAAGGTGTATAATATTTAAAACGTGAAAGTATCGAAGATGTCATGATTATAGATATTATCATTGCAAGAGTTATTTCTAGTATAATAAATGTATTTATAATTTTATTCTTTTGGAAACTGTTATAACCTAGTTTAAAAAACATCTCCATCACCTCCAATAAGTATGTTGTTTATTTCTGATTTAATGGTTTTGTTTATAGATATTGATAAAATAATTATGGAAACTATAATATAAATTAAAAAAAGAGCTAAGTATATATTTAGGCTATATGCTTCTTTCATAAAAATGAAAGTTTTAGATAAAAATTTTGACATTATATTATGAAACAAGAAAACAGAACCTAAATATATAGGTGTTGTTATAAGTAAACACTCTGCTAAGCACATAAATTCAGCTTTTTTAACGGTACAACCACACATACGAAGTATGGATAAAGCTTTTCTTCTTTTTGAGATGATATACTTGTATAGTATTGAAAAATTTATTGCAGATACTAAAGAAATAAGTATGGATATGAGCAAAATGTTATTGTAAAAGTTTTTTTCATTATCTTCGGGGAAAACTATATCTTCATAATTTATTAAATTTCCGCCTTTTTCTTTTAAATCATTAAAAATAGTTCGATTTAAATTTTTTTTAAAAGTAAATCCAAGTTCTTCTATTTTTACGTTATCATCAATCGAATTAATTGGGATTATAGGGGTCGTATGGAAATTATAATGCCCAATTATTTTGTATTTTTTTTCGTTTATAGTTATTTCTTTAAAATCGTAAGTAGTTTTTCTATCAAGACGCAAACACATTAAAGCAACTAAATCTCCATTTTCCTCATTTTCATTTGTAAAGAAATCCCCACTTTTAAGTTGTCCATTTTTAATTAAATTTTCTTCAAAAATTTCGCTTTTTTGAATTTTATTGTCTTTTACGGTAAATCTAAACTCAAAATAAGAGTCGAAATCTACTTCCTTTGACTCTAAATATGCAGTACAGTAGATAACTTCGATGTTTTCCTTTGTATCATCATTTAAAGAATATAGGTAATCTAAAAGAGTACATTTTGTTAAAGTATTGGTTTCATCTTGATTTATCAAAGTCCAAATTGAAGTTAAATCTACTTCGATTTCAGATTTTTCTTGCACATAGTTTTTATAAAGTCCATATGAAAAGTTTATAATAAAAGTAGAAACTAAAACACATAGGAACGTTATAAAAAATATGAGCTTATCGTTTTTAATAAAAGAATATATATTTTTAAAAATATATGACATAAGAATTCTCCATTCAAATTTATATATAAAACAACAAATTTCCTAACAAAATCATAGAAAAAATATGAATTATTTCTATATTGTACAATAAATATTATATAAAGTCAAATGAAAAATTGATGACAAATTTAATCATAAATAATTATTATTTTATGTATGTTTTGGTATAAATGCAAGTTAAATATATACAATAAAAAAGAAAAAGATTACAAAACAATTAAAAAAGGTTAAGAAATTGTTTTTTTTATAACAATACTAAAAAAAGTATTGACAATTAATTTGATATGGTGTACTATAAAATACGGAACACCAATTAAATACTTTGGTTAAAAAGTTTTTTTAGGGAGGAACAAACAAATGAACGAAGACATAGAACAAAATGTAGAAGAAAAAGTTATAGAAATAAAAGATGAACTTTTTAAGAAAAACAGTAAAAAAAGCATGATTTTTTTAATTCCAAGTCTTATAGGCGTTTTGATTTTTTTTATTTTACCTTTTTTTATAGTTATATATTATTCTTTTATAGACAATCCTATAAATAAGGAATTTGTATTTCTAGATAACTTTATTAGTGTTTTTAAAAACGCATCATTTCAAAAAGCAGCATCAAATACAGCAATATTTTCTTTAATTTCTGTTCCATTGGTCACAGTTTTTTCACTGATATTGGCAATGATTTTAAATTATAAAATTCCTTTTAAAACTCAGTTTAGAACCATATTTTTATGTCCTATTATGGTTCCTATAGCAGCTGTAGTTTTGATATGGCAGGAATTATTTCATTATCATGGTTCGTTAAATTCATTTACAGCTAGTTTTGGAATAGCACCTATTGATTGGCTAAAATCAGAAGGAAGTTTAGTTGTAATAGTAATTATGTTTATGTGGAAAAATCTTGGGTACAATATGATTTTGTTTTTAGCAGCTATTAACAATATACCTAGAGAAATTATAGAAGTTGCAGACATAGAAGGTGCATCTCCTTTCTATATATTTATACACTTAAAACTGAGATATCTTTCTCCAACTATTTTATTTGTAACAACACTATCACTTATAAACTCTTTTAAAATTTTTAGAGAAGTATATTTGTTAACTGGAGAATATCCATTTGACTCACTTTATATGTTGCAGCACTTTATGAACAATACTTTTGGAACTCTTGATTATCAAAAATTATCGTCTGCCGCTATAATAATGGCTATTGTTGTGGTTGCTGTAATAGCTGCATTATTTATATTTGAAAATAAATATGGAGAGGATGTAGAATAGTTGAAAAAAGGTAAATTAAAGTCACGTATAATTGTCACGTTATTAACAATCTATGCTATAATATCCGCAATTGTCTTTCTTTTTCCAACAGTACTTACTCTTTCAAATTCATTTATGAGTACAACTGAAATAAATGCAAATTACGGAACAATGATAGATAGTTTGTCAGGAAAATCAAAATCTACATCAATATACGTTTCAGAAAAAGTAAATTTAAAACTGATACCAGATAAAGTATCTTTTAGTCAATATGCAACAGTATTATTGAAAACCTCAGATTATCTTATTAAATTTTGGAATTCGATTATACTTGTTTTACCTATAGTAATATTTCAAATTTTTATAGCTTGTTTTGCAGCGTACTGTTTTTCACGGTATAAAACAAAATTTAAAGAAGTAATCTTTTTTATTTATGTTGTAATTATGCTTATGCCTTACCAAGTTATTTTAGTTCCGAATTATTTGGTAATAGATAAGTTAGGACTTCTAAATACTAGATTAGCTATAATTTTACCAGGTATATTTGCCCCTTTTAGTGTTTTCTTACTAACTAAAATAATGAGAAGAATACCTATTTCATATGTAGAAGCAGCAAAATTAGATGGTGCAAATGAATTTCAAATATTTAGACATATTTTTATGCCATTAGCTAGGAGTTCTATATTTTCCATCGCTTTGTTGGTTTTTATTGATTACTGGAACATGGTTGAGCAACCTTTGATTTTATTATCGGATACATATAAACATCCTTTATCCGTTTTTTTATCTAAAATAAATACTGGCGATATAGGAATGGCGTTTGCAGTAGCTGTTATATATATGATTCCTACTTTACTTATGTTTTTGTATGGTGAGGAATATTTAGTAGAAGGAATTACTTATTCAGGTGGAATAAAAGGATAAAAATAAAGTTACTATTCATCCTCTAAAGGTAAAGTTTACGGTTTTGCAAGGGTTCCGACTCTGCGGAGTCGACAGGGCTTTCCGAGGTTGCCCTGGATCTTCTGTAAAATATCTTTGCCCTATACATAGGGCTAAATAGTAACAAAATAAATAATATATTTTATAAAACAATAAAAGGAGTTTTTAAATATGCAAATGGAGCAAAATAAAGCACCAGTAAAAAACAGAAGAGAATGGGTTAAAAATGCAGTAATTGTATTTTTATTAATAATGTTAGTACTAACTTTCTTTTCAAATACAATTATGAATTATACTCTCGCTGAAGTTTCAACAAAAAATATAATTTCTGGAGTAATGACTTCTGGAATAGAAGGATCGATATCTATTAAATCAACAAGAGTATATGAAATAAATGCAGAAGATATAAGAAAAGTAAAAAGAGTTGTTGTTAGAACTGGTCAAGAGGTAAAGGAAGGTCAAACTATATTTTATCTTTCTTCTGTTGATGACGAAGCTACTGAAACACAAAAACAACAGTTAAACGA
The DNA here is from genome assembly GCA_023439605.1 of Bacillota bacterium. Taxonomy (GTDB): domain Bacteria; phylum Bacillota; class Clostridia; order Oscillospirales; family Ruminococcaceae; genus JAEXNS01. The sequence continues at coordinate 6,785 of JAEXNS010000176.1, forward strand.
AATGAAGTTAGAATATCAAAAAGCACTCTTAGTAAATTCGCCAGATTACGCTTTGGATAATGTTACTATAAAATTGAAAAGAGAAGAATTACAAAATGCTATCAATAAACGCTCAAAAATAATAAACAACCAAACAGAAATAAATTCACTAAAAAATGATATAAGTATATTGAAAATTCAAGAAGAAACCATAACTAATAAAATAGCGGTTATGGAAACGGATATATCTAGTATATCATCATCTCAATACACTGCACTAAGTACTGAAATTTATTTGAAAGTTAATAATCTTGTAAATGATTTTGATCGTAAGAAAGAAGAGTATAATAGTGTAAAGGCAAAAGTAGATGAGTTACGTTTAAAACTATATAATGGAGATGTTGATTTAATTGAATCTTCAAAGAGAAATATAGAGAAACTAAATTTGGAGTTACAAAGGTTAAAAGAAGACTTGACATCAGCTTCAGCAGAAGAACAAATACAAAAGCAAAGGGAAATAAACGATAAGGAAAACGAGATTAAGTATGCAAATGATGATTTACAAAAATTATATCAATATAAACAAGAGTATGACATAAAAGTTATAGAATTAAATACAAAAAATGAAGCCATGATTCTTTCAAAAAGTAATTTAGACTCGACATTAAATTCAGAAATGATAACACTTAAAACTAGTGTTGAAAATTCTAAAAAAGAACTAAATGATATAAAATCTAAAATAGCTAACAAAGAAAATACACTAAATGAGTTACAAGGTGGTGGTACGGCATCAACACCAGAGGAATTAAATGCGACAATTAAACAACTGGAAACAGATCTGGAAACTGCAATATTAACTCTTTTAAAAACACAGAAGGAAAATCAAACTGAACAATCAAAATCTGCACTAGATATAGAAGATAAGAAGAAAAAAATAGAAGAGCTTGAACAAAAAGTCTTAAAAAAGGAAGCAGAGGTTTCAGAAATGGAATTGAAAGCACCTGTAGATGGTACTATAACAGAAATAAATATATCACCAGGGCAGCAAACTACACTGGATAAACCACTAGCAGTAATAGAAATCAAAGAGGAAAATGGATATAGTGCATCCTTAACAGGAATTGATTCTGTAAAAGCTCAAAAGTTAAAAATAGGTTCTGAGGCAGAAGTAAAAGATAATTATGATTTTAACGGAAAAGTAATTTTATCTGCAATTAACAGAGATAAAACAGATAATAAAAAAAGTGAATTGGTATTTAGTATAACTGGAAATGTTAGCCCTGGAGATTCATTGAAAATAAAATTAAGTACTGAACAAAAACCATACGAAAATGTTGTTCCAACTAGTGCAGTTAAGTCTGATTCGAAAGGAAAGTTTGTTTTAGTAATTCAAGAAAAATCGACTCCTTTAGGAACTAGGTATTATGCAAAAAGAGTTGATGTAACAGTATCAGATAATGATGATTTGAATTCGGCAATTACTGGTGATTTTAACGAAAATAACAGATATGTAATACTTACTTCAAACAAACCTGTTTCAGATGGGGATCAAGTAAGATTGGCAAAATCATCTTGATTAGAAAGGTAGTATATGAAACTAATAAAAGAGTATTTCAAAAAAAATAGTAAAAAAACTATTTTTAATGTTTTTAGTTTGCTAGTTTTGTTTATATCTTTTATTGTATTTAATCATTATAAAAATTTATTGCCTTCTCAAAAAATGTCTGACAGATGGAGTTACGAAGATAATAAATTTTCTCAAGTTTCAGTTTTTTTATCAAATGATTATAAAGCTGATAAGTCTGCTATAAGTGATTATAAAAATAAAATCAATATGAAGTTAATACAACAAAGTGTAGGTAAAACTAAAAGCAAAGAAAATTTTAATATGACATATAGCACTTTCCCAGTTAGCTTAAATATAAAGAGTGAAAAAACAAATTTAGAGGTGGATTCTATTTTTGTTGGAGAAAATTTCTTTAAATTTCATCCATATGAAATACTATCAGGATATTATTTTAAAGAAAATGAAACTCTTGAAAGAAGAATAATAATTGATGATTATGCAGCGTGGGAGCTATTTGGTTCAACCGATTTATATGATGTACCCGTTGAAATAAACGGATTTGAATATAAGATTGCTGGAGTTATAAAGAGGGAAACAGATAAAGTAAATGAAAAAACATACCCAAAAAAACATCTTGTATATATTTTATATGATAATATGAAAGATTTAGAAGTTGAATCACCTATAAACTCAATAGAGTCAGTGATACCTGAACCTGTAAAGGGGTTTGCTAAAGGGTTAGTAAATGAATATTATAAAGAAGCTGGTGTAAATGAATTTTATTTTAAGGTTTTAAACAACACAAACAGATATAACTACGATAAGTTGTTTAAGATTATAACTTCATTTGGTGCTAGAGCAATAGTGGATGTTAGTATAAAATTTCCTTACTGGGAAAATAGTGCGAGAGTAGTTGAAAACTATTTGTCACTTGTATTTTTATTACAGTTAATAATTGTTGTTTATTGGTTTATTAAATTATTAATTTTAACAATTAAAATTTTTACACATAAAAATTTTAATTTGAAATTTATAATAAATTTATTTGAAAAGAAAATTAAAAAATTAAAAGAAAGAAAAGAGAGGTCATAATCATGAGAAAGTTAAACTTAATAAAAAAAATATTGTGTGCAGTATTGGCAACTGCAATGTTATTTGGCAGTGTTTCTTGTAAAGAGCAAAATAGTAATTCATCAAATAAGGGAAGTGTGAATTTTTCTTCACAAAAAATAGAGAATTATTTTATAGCAGAACCAATGGAGCAAAGTAGTGCCTTGTCGTATGTAAGTAAAAGTGGTGTGGCTAACGGAAAAACATATCTTATAGGACAAATATGGATGCTGGCGGTGGAACTTCAGAAACTATTTGTTTTATGAATAAGTCTACAGGTG
>JAEXNS010000200.1 GCA_023439605.1 Bacillota bacterium
AAGGATGGTTTTTGACAGCTGAAATGTTGGAACTAATAGAACAAGGTTATGAAAATAAAGTATGTTGTCAACCTTTTGGATGTTTGCCAAATCATATAGTTGGAAAAGGTATGATAAGAAAAATAAAAGAGAGAAATCCAAGATCGAACATAGTTCCTATAGATTATGACCCAGGAGCTACAAAAGTAAATCAAGAAAATAGAATAAAGCTTATGCTTGCAATTGCAAGAGAGCAATCTATGTCAGACGATATTCTTTTGGAGAATGCTTGATAAAAAACATGTTGTACTAAAATGAATTTAAACTATTGATAAGTCTATTTAAGATTTTGTAGGAGTTTCGACTCTCTTCGGAGGCGACTGGGTTTTCCGGTTGCCCTAGACCTTCTATAAAATGTCTCAGCCTTTATATATGGCAGAATTGTAACGTGTTTGGCGAACATGGGTAAATTTATAATAAAAAAGCTTTTCTTTGAATTATCAAAGAAAAGCTTTTTTAATTAATTTTATTGTTGATAAATTTTATCGTCGTATTTGTATAGTGATAAGATAATATTTAAATTTCCATTTAAAGTTCTTAATTCATCAATAAATTCTTTTTGGTTAGCAGTATTTTTTACTTCAAGGCTAAAAATAAGTTCAAATAATGAACCAAACTCTGTAGTTTTAACTCTTTTTAATATCCATGTACTAGTGTATTTATTTAAAACATTATCAAACATTCCTATATAGTTTAAGTTTTCAGGTATAGTGATTTTTAAAGTCATACTTTTAGTTTGAGATGCAGCGTATCTAGTTTTATGTAATATTATCATTATAGTAGTTAGGATTATGAAAAATAAAAATGCATAAGCTATGTAACCTAATCCACAAGCTAAACCAGCGGCTGTTGCTAAAAATACATGGGCAATTTCTTTTGGGTCACCAGGAGCACTTCTGAATCTTACCAGAGTAAAAGCACCTGCTAAACTTAAAGCACCAGCAATATTATTACTGATTAAAGTAATGATTACAGCAACTATAGGTGGTAGCATAATCATAGTCCAAACATAACCTTGAGCATAACCTTCTTTTTTATGTGTATAAACATATACTAAACTAATTAAAAATCCAATTATTATTGCAGATAAAAGAGAAGCAATAAAGCTTTCTGTTGAAATCTGTGTTAACGTGCCATCGTTATTAAGAAAAATAGAATTAAACAAAAAAATTCATCCTTTCATATTTGAGTGATAATTTTTGATAATGAACGGAGTTAATTATATAAAAAATTATAGAATTGGTTTTGTGATAAAATTTTAAAATTAATTTTTAAGTTTATTATTAAGAATTTAATTTGTAATTAATCATAATTTTATTATCGTTTCAAATCATTATTTATAGTATATTATATAAATCTTAAAATAGTCTTAAAAAAGACATAATCATCTTATATAAATTTGGTTATAATAGTTATGCATAAAATATTATGTTAAGTATAGCAAAGGTAGTTCTCGTGAACATTTAAATAACACAAAAAAACTCCTAGATGTTCACATTTTGTTAATAATCATATCACATTATAAAATTATACTTAAAAACAGATAAATTAAAAAAGTAAATTTGTGCAATTTGAGTCGACGCTTGCTAAAATTAAATTTTAATTCATTATTAATTAAAATTAAAGGAGTTTTTAGTCTATGAAATTTATAAATAATAAAAAAAGAATTTTAACAGGAATTATATTTGCATCAATATTATTATCAACTAACTTAGGTATAGCATCCACACAAGCAGCGTCTCAGAAAATGTATGGTGATGTAAATAATGATTTAAAAGTAGATAATATGGATTTAACTATGTTTTGTCAATATATGGTTAAGGATATATCTTTTGATGTAGAAACAATGTATATATCTGATTTAAATGAAAATGGTTCGGTAGGAATTGATGATTTGGCATTATTAAAACAATATATAATGGGTGATAAAATCCCTAAAATAGGTACATACAAAGAAACTACTCAAACTGAAATTACTACAGAATCAATAACGACCTCAGTTACAACGACAAATGAAACAACAGTAACAACAGGTGTATCTACTACGGTCACTGAAGTACCTGTTACTACAGTTACGGAATTACCTATAACTGAAGCGAAAACCATTACTCTAAATGGCACATCTATAGTTAAAACTGGAACTGGTATTGATATAAATGGAAGTGTAGCAACTATTAAAGAACCAGGAGTATATGTTATAACAGGAACGTTAAATGATGGCCAAATTATAGTTAATGTCGATAAAACTACATATCCAGATGGTGAAGTAGAACTTTCACTAGAAGGAGCAACTATAAATTGTTCAAATAATTCAGCTATTTTTATTGAGAGCGTAGATAAAGAGTGTGCAATATCAGTTAAAAAAGGTACAGTAAATACAGTATCTGACGGAACTAGTTATACAAATACAGATGGAGATACTGGTGCTATTTACTCAAAAGATGATTTGAAAATAAAAGGTAAAGGTGATTTGGTTGTAAAAGGCAACTGTAAAGATGGAATAGTTTCAAAGGATTCTATTAAAATTTTTAATGGTAATATAAAAGTTACAGCCGTAGATGATGGAATAAGAGGAAATGATAGTGTAAAAATAGGTGACGCAGATGATACTGACTTTTCAGCTTTAAAAGTTGATGTGACATCTTCGAGTGGAGATGGAATAAAAACTACAAATGAAACAGACGTAGATTCAGGAAAAGTAATTGTAAATGGAGGAACAGTGGTAATAAAATCATTTACAGATGCTATAGACGCAGCACAATCAATAAAAGTTGATGGTGGAAGCATGGATATCTATACAAACAAAGGAAGTACAGGCGGTTCAATTGCTTCTACTGTTACAAGTGCAAAAGGACTTAAAGCTGTTAAATTAATTGAAATAAATAATGGCACAATAAAAATAGATTCTACAGATGATTCAATACACTCCAATACAGATTTAATTATTAATGGTGGAGATGTTGTTATGGCAACCACTGATGATGGTATATATGCTGATAATAGCATTACTATCAGTAATGGTATTATCAACATTACTAAGTCATATGAGGGTATAGAAGCTTATTTGATAGATGTAAAGGGTGGAAATATAAAGTTGGTTTCTTCTGACGATGGATTTAATGCAGCTGGTGGAGATGGTTCTGGAACACAAAATAATACAGGATTTTTCCAAGGAGGAATTTCAACTTCAACTGGAACATTAAATATAAGCGGTGGATACTGCTATGTTCAAGCAAATGGAGATGGCGTTGATTCAAATGGTAATTTAACTATTTCAGGAGGAACAGTAATAGTTTGTGGACCTTCTGCAGGTGGAAATGGAATTTTTGATATAGGCGATGGAGGATCATATAAATTCACTGTAAATGGAGGAACTATATTTGGAATTGGAACTAGTTCAATGTTTGTTTCACCTACTTCAAATAATAGCTATTTATCAACTGCTATTACTTTGCAAAGTGGAAATATTTTAACTATTGCCGATTCAACAGGTAAGGTGTTGTCAGCTTTAAAAGTTCCAAGTTCGCTTAATATGAATGGTGCTCTTGTTTATGCATCACCATCATTTGTCACTGGAACATATTCAGTTTATTCTGGAGGAACATATACAGGAAATCTTGATGAAAATGGTTATGGAGTTGGAGGAACAGTTTCAGGAGGAAATCTTATAAATTCTCCAATTTCTTCAGGAGGTATGGGCCCAAGATAATATTGAATTATCTTAAATATATGATATAGATTTTGGGGCTACTGATCATAATATAAATATATAAATCAATGTTCTTTTGATTTTCATTAGGACATTGATCTATATTTATATTTGTGATTTATTATAAATTTTCAGTAGAAATTTGAGTAATAGGGGAGTTTTTTTATGCGTACAAAAAAAAGCAAAAAAATGATTATTTCAAAATTGGCATTATCGGCATTGGTTCTGTCTTCTAGCTTGTCTACAATGCATAGTTTGGCTGTTACGCCAAGAATGTATGGTGATGTAAATAATGATGGAAAAGTAGACAATATGGATTTAACTATGTTATGCAGATATATAGTTAAAGATATTAATTTGGATGAAGAAACATTGTCAATACTGGATTTGACAGACAATTTATCTATTGGTGTAGACGATCTTGCTTTGTTAAAGCAGTATGTTATGGGCGATGCTGTTGTAAAGGTAGGGACATACAAAGAAGAAAATCCAGTGTTAACAGAAGAAAATAGTATTACTTTAAATGGAACGTCTATTGTTACAACTGGAAAAGGTACAGAGGTTAATGGAAGCATTGCAACTATTAAAGAACCAGGTGTATATGTTATAACAGGAACATTAAATGATGGGCAAATTATAGTTAATGTTGATAAGACTTTATATCCTAATGGAGTAGTTGAACTTTCACTGGAAGGTGCAACTATAAACTGTTCAAACAATTCAGCTATTTATGTTTCTAGTGTAGGAGATGAATGTGCTATAACAGCAAAGAAAGATACTTTAAATACAATATCTGACGGAACTAATTATACAAATGCAGATGGAGAAAGTGGTGCTATCTACTCGAAAGATGATTTGAAAATAAAAGGCAAAGGCAATTTGGTAGTGAAAGGGAATTGTGCGGATGGTATAGTTTCAAAGGATTCTATTAAAATTTTTAATGGTAATATAAAAGTTACAGCCGTAGATGATGGAATAAGGGGAAAAGATAGTGTAAAAATAGGTGATTCAGATGATACGGATTTTTCAGCTTTAAAAGTTGATATTACGTCATCAAGTGGCGACGGAATAAAAGCTACAAATGAAACAGATACAGATTCAGGTAAAGTGATTTTAAACGGAGGAACATTATTAATAAAATCATTTACAGACGCTGTAGATGCAGCACAATCAATCGAAATAAAAGGTGGAGAAGTTAATTTATTTACAAATCAAGGTTCTAAAGCTCCTAGACCCGATGGAAATACAGCAAGTAGTTCAAAAGGTCTTAAGGCTAAAAATCTCATTACAATCACAAATGGAATTGTAACTATTGATTCTACAGACGATGCTATACATTCAAATAAGGACGTATTTATAAGTGGAGGGAATTTAACCATTTCAACAGCAGACGATGGAATACATGCTGATGAGAAATTAACAATTGATAATGGGGAAATAAATATTCTCACATCTTTTGAGGGTATAGAAGGAAGCCATATAGTTGTTAATGATGGGAATATTCGTCTTTATGCAAAAGATGATGGTATAAATGCTGCTGGCGGAGATGTAGAACCAGTATTTGGAACGGTAGGAGATTTTACTTTAACAATAAATAATGGGTATATTTATGTTAAAAGTGATGTAGATGGATTGGATTCAAATGGACATATTACATTTAACGGCGGAAATACAGTGGTTTTAACTCCTACAAATGAAGGTGGTGCAGGACCACTTGATCCAGATGGTTCTATGACTTCAAACGGTGGAACAGTAGTATCTATTGGAGGAAAAGGATATGTAATGGCACCAGCAGGTAATTCAACACAAAACTCTGTTTTGGTACTTCTTAAAGGCACTACAGACAGCTATATAAACATAAAAGATTCAACAGGGAAAGATGTTGTGACTTATAAAGCAAATGTTACAGTAGGTTCATTAGTTTATAGTGGACAAGAATTGAAAAATGGGCAAAACTATACAGTTAGCACTGGAGGGAACTATAGTGGAGGAACAGTAGTAGATGGTGTTTGTACTGGTGGAACATATAGCGGAGGTGTTCAGGAAGCTACCTTTACTGTGAATGGAATTACAACTTTAGTTGGAACTACTTCAAATGGGTTTCAATTTGGCGGCGGTTTTGGCGGATGGACATGGTAATATAGGATAGAAAAACCCCCTTACTGTAAAAAAGTAAGGGGGTTTTTTGATTAAAAAGCAAATTTAATTAATAAAAATACTCAGTAATCAAAAGGAAAATTTATAAAGAAAAGATAATGATGTTACTAAATAATTGATGTAGAAGAGGTTGTTAACAATTTATTTTGAACCTTTTCTAGCTGATACTTTTTGTATGCGGCACCATATTTTGAAAAACTTGTTTTGTATATTTGAAGTCTTGCAAGTTCATGCGATAGCCACATAGGCATTGAACCGACAATTTTAACTTCCATTAAATGCTGATTAGGTAATAAAACCTGTGTGCCATAGTTGCCCATATCTAAAGCGACGTCAAATCGCCTAGTAGTAATCATGCGATCAAAAGTTAATCTGAAATTTTTATCTTCTTTTCCAAAATAAGCTAAACGTTGATAACTAATATATTGTTTTGGAACAACTGCATAGTTTTTTAGAAAAGCAACTAGCTCATTTAAAACTTGGTATTGGATATAATTTTTCTTGGAATTTTCAAATTTAGGTGTAATACCATCAAAAATAAATGAATTTGCTTCTGATAAGGTTAAATTAATTCTACGTTTTGCAACTATGCCTCCGATTTTTTTCTTTATCTCCAAAAATACTAACTCATCTTTTTCTACTGGTGATGAGTAGCTTCTTAATCTTAGCTTTTCCTTGTAATAGGGTTTTGCTAAGGATTCACGAATTAAAAAGCTGTCGTTGGTATCGTAGTAAACATTATAAACTCCATACTCTTTTCCGTTTACACAAAAAGCATCAGGGTTCATATAATTTTCTAGCACGTTTAAGAGTGATTCATATTGATATTCATCTAATATGAACTTCATTTCATTTCTCATAAAGGAATTAATAGCCATAATTTATTTTATTCTGTTTTTAAAACTAACAGAAATCTCCTTTCTTTTTGAATTTAAAAAACAAACCGAACATGTTAATTATATAATATAATCATATCCTTAAAATAATCTTAAAAAGTAAAGTTAATGTAAAATATTTATGAATTAATTATAAACTTTTATTAAAAAAAGTGTAAATTGTGTGTGTAAATGAATATAAATATTTCTTATTTCTATAATATAAATATCATAAATAACTAATATAATAATATTGTAATTAAATCATAATAAACCATTAAAATCATTTAAAAAAACTGAACATGTTAAATTATACTATAGAAAGGTCGTCTTTGATGAAAAAAATATTAAGTTTACTAACAGGGGTTATTGTATTAGTAACAGGATGTTCAAATGTTAAAAATAAGGAGAATAATTCTGCAAAATCAATTATTGATGAAGAAGAAATAAGTAATTCAAAAATAAACTATAGTGAGAGCTTATTTGGAGGTGATGTCATTGATATAAACATAGTAACAGAAAAAAGTAATTGGGATGAAATGTTAGAAAATGCAAAGAGTGAAGAATATATATCAGTAGATATAGAAGTAAATGGAGAAGTATATAAAAATGTCGGTATTAGAGCAAAAGGAAATTCAAGTTTATCTATGGTGAATTCAGAAGAAAACAACAGATATAGTTTTAAAATTAAATTTGATAAATATGTGGATGGTCAAAATTGTCAAGGGCTAGACGAGCTGGTTTTGAATAATTGTTTATCAGATAATACGTATATGAAAGATTATATAGCTTTTGACATGATGAATTTTATGGAGGTAAAT
>JAEXNS010000245.1 GCA_023439605.1 Bacillota bacterium
AATAAAGCAGCACTTCCAGCACATGTTCCTGCTACAACAGATATTTGAGGAACAACTCCAGAAATTAAAGAAGAAGCGTTTATCATTTCGCAATATGCTGTCATTGAATCAACAGTTCCGTCAACATAAGCTCCGTTTGAATCGTGTATACCTACTATAGGTTTACCTGTTTTTGCTGCCAATGAATACAATTTTGCAATTTTCGCCGAATGAGCTAGTCCAACAGCACCACTATTCACAGTTTTATCTTGTGAAAATGCATAAACAAGCTCACCATTTACATAACCATAGGCAGTTATTACACCTGTTAAACTATCTTTTTCTTTTGTAAATGAATTTATTTCTGTAAATTCACCATCATCAAAAAGAAAAGATAATCTTTTATAAGCTGCGATATCTAATTTTCTTTCAATTTGCATATGATTTTCCTTCCTAACACTTTCAATTAAGTATAAGCATACTTATACACAAAACATTTCCAGTTTTTTCTTAGAATTAAATAAAGGTAATTAATATAATTTGAGGAATAAATTACTCAAAAATTAATCCAACATAAATTTATCATATCATATTTTTATTTTTTTTGCAAGTATTTATTTTGTTTCTTTACATTTTTCGCATTTATTTAAAAAATTATTAATTGAATTAATTTCACTTTGATTATTATTAATATAATTTAATTTTACAAAAAGATTGTCCTCTTGTTTTTTAGATAAATATTTTGCTTTATCAATACCTTTCAATAGAGATTTAAACAATATAGCTCTCAAAATACCATCACACAAATATAAATCGTTATTGTATTCACAATGATACAAATACACATATTCTTCATCTAAATTATAGAGTGCATAGCCTATGATTTTTTCTTTATCATAGGCTTCAACTGCTTTAAAATTTTTTTCTGAAATTAAATCCCCATATTTTTCAGGGTTCAAGCATTCTTTTATTTCCAACATACTATCATCACCTATTTTCTTTTCCAATAGCGTTTCTTATTGCTCTTAATTCTTCGGGAGTCAATTCTCTATATGCTCCTGGTTTTAGCATTCCAAGTTTTATAGGCCCTATAATTGTTCGTTTTAATCTTGCTACTTCAAGTCCAACAGCTTCACACATTTTTCTTACTTGTCTATTACGGCCTTCTTTGATAGTCATTTGCAATACTACCCTGTTGTTTTCTTTTGTCACAACATTTATTATAGCTGGCAATGTTTTTTTACCGTCTATTTCAACACCCTCTGACATTTTAGTTAATTGCTCATCTGATATGTCAGGTCTTACTGTAACTCTATAAGTTTTAGAAATATGTCTGCTTGGATGCATTATGCTGTTCGCAAAAGCACCATCATTTGTAAACAATAAAAGTCCTTCGGAATTTTTATCAAGTCTTCCTACGGGATATAATCTTTCATCGATATCCGACAATAAATCCATAACACATTTTCTATCTAACTCATCAGAAACAGTTGTCACATATCCTCTAGGTTTATTAAGCATCAAATATATATAACTTTTCTTTCTTTCAATATGAAGTTTTTCTCCATCGACAACAACGTTATCTTTATATTCTGCTTTATCACCTAAACTAGCAAGGTGTCCGTTTATTTTAACTTTTTTACTTTTAATTAGTTCTTCTGCTTTTCTTCTAGAACAATACCCTGCTTCTGCTATTAGTTTTTGAATTCTTACTTTTGCCATTTTTATTCCTCATTTTTCACTGAATTTTTTTTACTTGAATTATTACTATTTTTATTAAAAATATCTGATACTTTACTGGCTATTTCTGGAATACTATTTATTATCGCTACTTCTTTTGGTGCTGACATTTGCAATAATTTTATTTCACCATTATTTATAGTTATAAAAGCAACTGGTTGTACAGAAATTCCACCGCCAGATCCACCACCAAATAATTCTTTTTCCTTAGTTGTAGGTAAATCAGAACCACCAGATGCAAAACCTAAAGACAATTTTGAAACTGGAATTATAGTAATACCATCTGGCAAACTTATTGGTTTACCAATAATAGTATCTACATCAACCATTTCTTTCAATTTCTCTAAAGTAATACCCATTAAGTCTTTTATTGGATGTTCACTCATATTATTAACCCCTCTTCTTCAAATTTTTAAAAATATATTTTATCAATATGTTTATTAAAGCAAAAATAATTATGCCTGTTTTTATTTTTAAATTAAAACTAAAATCATAATTACTTTTTGTTTCATTATATTTTGGAATTATGCATATACTTTTTTTCTTTACTTTTATATTTTTATCTAAATATAAAAGTATATTGTATATAAGGGTATTTATCTTTCCGAAATTTATTGCACATTCATAAACGTCTTCACTTGCAACTTTTATATTAATGTACAAATCTTTTAATCTTATTTTTTTTATTAAATACTTAAATGCCTTCCCACTAGAATCTAAAAGCGTTTTTATCATTATAATTTTTTCTTGTAAATCTTTTTTTTTGTCTTTTCTGATTAATTTTTTTAAATTTTTATTTTTTATTTTGTTTTGTTTTGTATCATAAAATACATTTTCTTTTTTACTTTCCTGATTTTTATCAGAAGAATTTTTTACTTCATTTTTAATTTCAAAAGAATTTGATTTTTGTTTGTATTTTTTTACTAAGTTATTCTTTTTATTTTTTTTTATTTTTAAAACTTTTTTTTTAGGAAAAATATTAACAAATAAAATTTTAATATTATATTTAAAGTCTTCATTAATATAAGATACATAAATAACCACACTAATATTAAAAAGAATTATAAACAATAAAGCAATAAATATTAAAATTTTAATTAACATCATTTTTCCCTTTCAATTATTTAAATGTTATTGGCTTCACCTTCATTAAATAGAGTTAAATCTTTTTCGTTATTATTTAAAGGTGGAAGTTCATGAATAGAGCCTAATCCAAAACAACGCAAAAAATTATTATTGGTAACATAAATAATGGGTTTACCAGGGACATCTAGTCTTCCAGATTCCTCAATCAAACCTCTTTCGATTAATTTATTTACTATTGAGGTGCTATCTACTCCTCTTATATTTTCTATAAAACTCCTTGTAACAGGCTGATTATAAGCTATAATAGACAAAACCTCAATAGCGGCGTTTGACAATGGTGCATTTCTATTTTTATCAAACAAGGTTTTTATATATTCAGCATATTCTTTTCTTGTACATAACTGAAATGTATTTTCTAAATTTATAACTTTTAACGAACTATTGATTTTTTCATATCTATCATTAAGTAAGTCAATTAATTTATGAATAATATCTTTTTCTAATCCACTTATTTCTGATAATTTTTGAACACTAAGTGGTTCACCTGATGCAAATAATAAAGCTTCTAAAATAGAAATATTTTTTTCAAAATTCATTTATAAGACTTGCCTTTCTAGAAAATAATTTAATAATATACAATTTAACAATTTATATAATGAAAATCTAAAGCGAGCGGAAAGCCCTAGCGACTCCGAAGAATCGAAATCCCTGCCAAATAGTTAAATTATCTGTAATAACCAAATAATAACCTTTATACTGCTTTTTCATCAATAAATTTTATTTCTGAATTATCCTCATTTATAAATATACGTCCTGACTTGGACAGTTCTAAAACTGCTAAAAAAGTAGCTACCCTCTCTGATCTATCTGTTATATCCTCATAAAGACTATCCATGTACATGTATCCAGATTTATATATACGTCTTAAAATATGAATTATTTTAGTTGTCACAGAATACATTTTATGTTTAACAATAATTTTAAATTTGTCCTGTTTATCATCATTTTTCTCTTTTGATGGCAAATTAATTCTTTTATATGCTTCTAAAAGTTCTGAAATATCATGCTTGATTTTATATTCCGTTTTAAATTTAATTTTTTCTTGATTTTTCACAAAAATTTCATCACCACAATAATTTTTAGCTAATTTTTTTGAAACAATCTGACACAAAGAATATTCAATAAGAACACCCTGCAGTTCTTTTTTTTCCTGTTCCGCTTCTTCAGGAGAGGGTAATAAAGACAGTGTTTTTATATATATCAACTTTGCAGCCATTTCAATAAATTCGCCCGCTATTTCCAAATCAAATTTTTTACATTGATCTAAATAACATAAGTACTGTTCCAATAATTTAGAAATTTCTATATCATATATATCCAACTTATGTTTTGAAATAAGATGAAGCATAAGTTCTAAAGGGCCCTCAAAAACTTCTAGTTTAAAAGATATTTTATCCATATTTTTCACCACTAACTAAAAATTATATCAATAAATCCAGTGATAAAATCAAGAAATTTTATCATAGACATAATTAAATAATTCATTCCATTTCGAAAAAATGGCATTCTTATTGCAAATATAAGTGCTAAAAATATTATATTTTCATATTTCATTATTTTGAAATATGTTTCTTCTTTTAAAAATAAAGTTGAAATCCTAGAACCATCTAGAGGTGGAATTGGTAATAAATTAAAAACAGCTAAACCTATGTTTAAACTAACAATATAATAGAAAACATCCAAAAAGCTTTCTAAATCGATACTATTTCCCATTATATAGAATACAAGTTTGTATACAATCAAAGCAATTAAAGCCATAATAATATTTGAAAGTGGTCCTGCTGCTGCTGATAATGCCATACCTACTTTTCTATTTTTAAAATTATTGGGATTTATAGGAACCGGTTTAGCCCATCCAAATCCCATTATTAACATGG
>JAEXNS010000318.1 GCA_023439605.1 Bacillota bacterium
CACAAGTTCTTTGCTAAGAAAACCTTTATATATAGTTAGATTTTTCAAACAATCAGTTATTGTAACTTCATAATTTTTACTATTGCTAACACTGCCCAATACTGCTGTTTTTTCATTTAAAGATTCCTCTAAAATACTGGTTATCCTAGATGTATTTTCTTCTATAGTTATTAATCCTTCTTTTTTATGATCTGGTTTTTTTCTCTTAAATATTATTAAAACCAAAATTAATATAAACAACAACACTGCAAAACCAAATATAATATAAATAATATATCTTTTAAACGAAAATTTTCCCTCTATTTTTTTATCGTCATCACTGCCAACTATAATTGTGGATTTTTCTGTTTCTACTGAACTTTCTGATGAAACAAAGATTTCTTTTTCCTTTTTAACTGTAATACTAGTTGTAATATCTTTCTCTATTTTAGGCATAACAAATTTTGTTTCTGCAATTAAAATTTCATCTTTATTATTTGTAATTACTTTTACTTTCTTTTCCTTTCCGTCTAACAGCAATGAGTCACGTGGTAGTATTATATCAACAAATATAGTTTTTTCAGCACCTAAAAGACTTGAAACTGATTGGGAAATAGTTTCTTTATTTTTAATTTCAATAAATTTTGAATCACTTTTTTCAGAAATTTCCTTTAGCCTCTTTATATTTTCTCCATTTGCCTCATCTTTCAAATTTATAACATGAATTTGAAAGGGCGTTTTCTCCAATTGCAAATTGATTTTTGAAATCTCTTCTTCTTCAAATTTTTCATTTTGGGAATCCGTAATCAAAATTATTCTTTTGTACATTCTGTTATTTAAATCATTTAAAAACTCTATTTGATTATATAAATTTTTAAATGTATTTTTTGAAGCATCTGAATATGAAATAGTCTTTATAGACTCTAAAACAGTTTCTTTACTATCTGTAAATTCACATTTAGTTTCTATCTTATTTCCAAATGAAATAACTTTAAATATTTCAGAAGAAGATTTGTCAAGAAGTTCCTCAACAAATGCATTTACATTAGCTTTCTTAACTTCATCATTCATAGATGTTGAATTGTCTACCATTATTAAAGTTTCAACAGACAAATTTGTATTTCTAAATTCATCTATAGTATATGGTTTTAGCTTTTCATTTCCAATAAAAATTTGCATTTGTGATGGAACCTCTTCAATACCTTCAAAATACAATCTAATAGTATCATCATAATCAATATATTTTTGAATTATCTTAAAATCACTTTCAGCACTCACATCAAATGCAGCTATATTAAATAGAATCAAAATAAGCATTATTTTTTTTAACATTAACTTCAATCTAACGCCCCCTTTTCTAAATTATCTCCGTATCTTCTAACTCCTCTAATATTTCTGTTTTTTCTGCTGCCAAAAGTGCTTCCGCAAAACTCTGAACAGCATCCATTACTTCCGTTTTCTCTAGATCATAATTCGAATTATTAATTTTATTTTTTGTCGAATTATTTGTTGAATATATTTTATTATTGTATTTTTTACCTTTATTTATTTTCATTAAATAAGTAATGGATTCTGGTATTTTATATTTTACAAATACAATTATTGTTATTATTAGGGAGATAAAACACATTACTATTCCACCATATAGAAAAGCTTCATTCATTTATATATTCTCCACCTTCATAATATTTTTTTCTATTTTCCATTTCTTCTATCTTATTTTTTATATCATTTGAATTCTGATTTTTTGAGATGTTTGTCATCAAATCAATCGATGTATCCAAATAAACTAATACTTTTTCATCTATTTTGTAAGCGTACTCAGGATTATCATATAGTTTAAATATATCGTAGTATGCATTTGCTTTATACATCAAAAGATCATCTGAAATATTTGCGTTAAAAGTCTCCAAATAATCAAACCATAAAAATATTTCTTCAATTTTATCCTTATTATTTTCAACATTTTTATCATTTATCATATGATTTTTACTGCTTTTTCTAACTGCAGTTATCATAAGCCTACAGATAGGTATATATAAGCTACCTATATACGATTCTATGTTTTCAAAATTTTCTGTTGCTATTATAGTTTCTAATGAAGAACTAACTTCTTTTCCTATTTCATCAATTTTATCATAAGAATTAACAAAATCGGTAGAATAAGTGCTGTACATTTCCAAAACTATATGATAATTTTTTAAACGCTCATTTATAGATGAATTTTTTGATATTTCTATAAGTTTATCCAGTGCAACTTGGACTTCAGAATAATTAACACTTCCGCCAGAAAGTTTAGCAGCTATTATTCTATAGCATTCTATCTCTTCTTTGTTTATACTCCCATTTTGATAGTCTTCTGTCAAAACAATATATTCTATAAAATTATACGCGGTTTTTGCATAACTTATTTTATCACCACTTATATTGGATAGGCAGTTTTTCACAAACTCATACATCAAGGTAACGTTATTATACATAGGTGATTTTTCATCACTTATATACATATTAACCTCATGGATAGCATCTTCAAAATATCTATTGTATGTATCATCCTCATCAGATGTAAGTTCCCTACTTCTCAATAATGCATCAAATAGAAGTGTGTAGACTTCTATTTCATCATTTTTGAATTTTATAGCATTTCTGTATGAATTTACAGCTTCCACATAATTCCCTTCTCTTTTTTCATCTAAAGCTTTTATCATATAAGCTTTATAGTTTTGCGATTTATTGTATTTTATTCCTTTATAACCACTTATAGTTAAAACCAAAGATAAAAAGCAAATTATAACAGCTAAAAAAAATGATACAAGTCTTTTGAATACTTTCCTTTTATACTCAGTATTCAAAATAGCTATATTTTCTAAATCTTCTTTCAATTCTTTTGCACTATCATATCTATTTTCCGGATTTATTTCCATGCACTTTGCTATAATATAATCTAGGCCTTCTGATAAAGATGAATTTATATTTCTAACAGACTTTATACTTTGTGAAGGCAAAGAAGGAACGGTTCCAGTAGATAAATAATAAAGTGTTGCACCCAAGCTATATATATCTGTTCTTTCATCAAAAATCCCTGAACCACTTTTATACTGCTCTGGTGCAGCAAAACCTTTTGTTCCAATATTTCCATTTAATTGAATTTTCCCACGTTCACATTCCATGGAAATCCCAAAATCAATTAATTTAACTCTTCCAGATTGCAGAAGCATTATATTATCAGGCTTTAAATC
>JAEXNS010000028.1 GCA_023439605.1 Bacillota bacterium
ATTATATGTTATTTCTGTAATTACGCCTTCTGCATTAGTTTTCTTTATACAGTTTCCATTTGCATCATATTCATATTGAGTTACATTTCCTTTTGGGTCAATATTTTTTATTAGCTGTCCATAAATATTATAAATATTTTCAGTAATATTTCCCAAAGCATCTTTTGTAGTTAATAAATTACCTGCATTATCATAGGTAAACTCTGTAATTCCTAAATCATTTTTTGAAGTCAAAATATTTCCAGAGTTATCATATGTGTATTCTACAAAAGACTCATAGCCTCTTTCTCTAATCAATTTTTGTGAATTGGTTTCATTTTCAGGTATTTCTCTGGTTTTTGAATCAAAGCAACCATACATTTCTCTAGATACTAAACCATTTGCCAAATACTCGTATTTTGTTACAGCACCATTTGCATCTGTTTTTTGAACAGTTCTTTTTAGACTGTCATAAACAAAATTACTTTCTTCACCTGAAGTATATATTGCCTTTGTTATATTACCTACTTTATCTCTTATATACTTTTCTGATGTTTTATCAGCAAATATTAATTCTTTTTGATGTCCTTCTTCATCATATATATATTCTATATATGTGTTATCTGCTGATATTTCTTTTGTTACCCATCCTGCATCATTATATTCTATTCGAGATACATTTCCATAACTATCTGTTTTTGATATAACATTACCCTGTGAATTGTAATTAAACGTTGTTGTTTTTCCATTTGCATCAGTCTTTGATTCTAGTCTTCCGAGTTTATTATAAACAAACTTCGTGATGTACTCTTTTTCATTATCAAATTCTGATATAGCGTTTATATTTCCAAATTCATCATAACCATACTTAACAACATTTCCGTTATAATCAGTTAAGCTAGCTAATTGACCTTTTTCGTTATAAGTATATTTTTTAGAGCCTAAGCCGGAAATTGTTTCACTAGCTATATTTCCATACGAATCATATTCATATGTAGTTATCGCACCTAAGGCACTAGTTGCTTTTATTAGTTTTCCATTTTCATTGTATTCATAAAGTGCCTTTCCTTTTTCATTTAAAATTGAAACCACATTTCCATTTTCATTATACTCCATATCAACCTTGTTACCATTTTCATCAATTGTTGATATTAAGTTTAACTTTTCATCATAAACATAATTTATAGTTTTATTTTGTGCGTTAGTTTCTTTTATGAGTGTATATCCATCTAGATACTCATATGTGGTTACATTTCCATTTGCATCTTTCATTTCGGTAATCATATCATACATATTAGTTTTAACATACATATCATTTCCAAGATGGTCTGTGATTTTTATTTGGGTGTTTTTGTTTTCTGAATCATAGGTATAAGAAAGTACGGATTCATTTTCGCTGTTTGGAGTTTTTTGTGCTACAACTCGTCCTTTTTCATCATACTTGTTTTCAACATATGGAACGCCATCGTCTATATTTGATGAAATTATTTTTGCATTTTCATCATATACATAACTCATTTTCTCACCCAATGGATTGGTAATAGAAGTTAACATTGCGTTTTCATAAGTTAAATTAAATTGTCTTCCATTTCCATCTTTTACAACAGTCATTAATCCTCTGTCGTTATATGCTATTGTAATATATTCTTTTGAAATATCATCAATAATGCTCTTTGTGTTTTCTCCATATTCAATTGATATGCTCTTGTTGTCTTTATCTATAAGTTTTATCAAATCACCTTTAGAATTAAACTTATATGTAGAACCATCAGCGTTGCATAAAGTATATATGATATCTCCATTTTCTAAAGAAGTTTTATCAATATAAACATTTTTAAAAGATTCAGAATTTGATGTATATTTACCAAAATATTTTGCATTTTCGTCTAAAATTATCCTGTCGCCCTCTACAGTACCATAAACTATATTATTTAAAATGTCTTCATTATAAAAGTCAATGTATACAGAAGGACTTTGATAATATCTTACTACTCCTCCCAAATCTTCTATTTTAGTTTCATAATTATTATCCCATCCAAATCCATTTTCACCTATTTTATTAGTTACTCTGGAATCATAATTTAGATTTAGAGAAATATTTGATGGTCCTGCTACGGATAACAAATTGTACTCGTCTATGTATGCACCTGTTGATATGTCAATTGGATCTCCGTAAGTTGTTTCTGGAACTATGATTGTAGTTTTCTTTGTTATATGACTGCTTATTGGACTTATGGATACCTTAACACCATAATTATCTCCAGCCTCTTCTATAAAAGCATCTATCAATCTATAGTAAACTTCATCAGGATCTCCTTCTGCTGAAAAAGTTGTGCAGTATGTTCCATATAATATTGCTCCTGGAGGGAATATTTCAGCAGAAGCTGTAGACCCAATGGAATATAAACCACCCATACCATTTAAGCCACTTTTTGAAATTTTGTTAAAAAATGATCCCATTTCACTTATACTTATTCCCTGTGGTTCCTCTTGACTTGAACTTGGCATTTTGGGTTTGTCCATATTGGAATACCTAGTAGTTTCCCCCTTTATTGTGTCTATAACTGTTATATCATACATTTGTTCTGCTTCAGAATACTCGCCCCAAGTGTTATGTACGCTATAAAAAGTCTTGTTTGATTCATTTACTAATTTATAT
>JAEXNS010000047.1 GCA_023439605.1 Bacillota bacterium
TTTGATAATAATACTGTCGGTTTTGTAGTCAAAGTCGTTACTAAAAAACGCCTTTGAAATTGTGTTATTTATCAACTCCTTAATCTTATTAATCGGATATCTAACGCCCATATCACTGTATGAAATATCGATTAGATTCTCAACTGCATCCTCTGTAATCTCAATTTTGACAGTTCGTTTTTCTGAAATTTCTTCCACCTTACACCTAATCACCCTTTGCATATTCTCTCTAGGCAACTTGTGAAAATTTATAACCTGTGATATTCTTCCTGCAAGCTCTTCAATCATTCCAACCTTTATCAAATCCTCGATTGTAAGTGTTTCCCCAAAATCAAAATGTTTCTCGACAGCGTCAGTTTCCTCGCAATAATCGATATTAAACCCGATTTTGATTTCTTGCTTTTCTTTTCTTTTACTTTTTCTGTATTCTTGAAACGTGCCCATAAATACGCACATTGTCAGTCCTGTGTCGAAGTTCTTGTTGAAATTCTTGTCACTGTCCTTTATCGGCACAATCGTTCCTTCAGCAAGAGTGAGCAGATTTGCCTGTATCGAATCGTTGACGTTTCCGTTATTACTGTAACTTGGAATACATTTCTTGTCCGCCTCGTCAAAAAAACAAATGCAAACACCGTTAGTATCTGGATATTGACTTAAAATTATCTGCGGAATTTCACTGGGATCAGTGCCTTTGAACCCTTCCTCCGTAACACGTGACAGATCAATCTGCACAACGGGAATAGGCAGGTCATATTTTGAGAGAAACGCCCTCAGCGTTCGGTATACCTCCGTCTTTCCGCAGCCACTCGGACCTACAAGTGCAAAATTTTCTGCAACAAACGTAGTACCGAGGGCAACACTCTCAATGTAGGTATATATCAAGTACAGCAGATTTATCAGCTCCTGCCCTTGCCCCTGTATGCGTTTTTCAAAGTACTCACGCATTATCGTGGGAGTTATAGCACGAAAACTTCGCTCCACCTTCTTATGGTATGGAAGCCTCTTACATTCGACTTTCAGCTTCGAAAAAGACATTGCTGACATTTCATCATTCGCAAGAACTAGCCCTGACAGGTCATATGACCTGCTGTTTCTGCACGAAACAATGCCAATAATATTGGTATTGTCGACAATGTAATGTGCAAATGTATCGCCAGTTAGCATCAAAGTTCTTGCAATTAAATCGCACTCTTCACCCTCGACAAAGTCGTACTTGTCAAACTGCTTTTCGTTAGAATAGAAAAATGCCGTTTTATCTTTTATTTTCTCCATTATACAGATGTTATTCATATGCCCACGTACAGATGTCTTGCTCTCTTTTACTTCCTCGACGATAAACGCAGCGATGACATTCTTATATTCCTTAAGCTTGTAAACCCCATATTCGAGATTTCCGAAGCTGTAGCTGTCAAGAACAATTCCTGTCTTCCCGTTGTCTGCTATGTATATTTTGTAAGGAAGATCATCCGCGTCTGCATATTTACTATCGGCAAGCTCCATAGCACACATTGAACAGTAAATTCCATCATCTATTTTAGAATAGTATATAGCATCCCCGTCGCAAAATCCGCATTTACAGAGTGTGCAGCATTTTTCAAAAAACTCTTGTTCCTTTTTCATTGTGTTTCCTCCTTGTGTTCTCTGTTTTCGTCGTAAATCGTAAGTACTCTGCCTGACCTTATCTCTTCAATAAGCTCGTTTTGTAAACCGATAATCATTCCATCATGGCCAACAACATCGTCTTCATAGCTGTATATTACATCTTGAAAGAAGATATCAAATATTTTACCGTGAAGAACAAGTTTATCGTATGTAGAAAACCTTTTCGTTGTCCGGATAATAAGCTGTGGTGCATCATCGTAGGTTAGTGCAGTCAAATACCAAAGACCCCTAATCTCGTACTGCATATTTTCCTTTATAAACTCACGTACTTTTTTCGATTTCTCACGAAACTCCAAAGTTTTGCTTTTTTTCGTGTAGTCGGGCAGAGTAATCATAAGGCGTTCGATTTCGTATGATATGTTCATACTGCTACTCCTTTCATTCTTGTAAATGGGTTAAGTCATATTATCTTCAGCAACGATAGAAGAACAGTAATCAAAACCCCATCTGTAATTGTCATTATAATAAACCCTGGGATCGAATATTCATCTTCTTTCGCGTCAAAGGCAAGCAATCTCGCTTCTTCATTTCTTTCATTTATCTCTTTCTCATTAAAATCCTTAAGCAATGACTTAAGCCTTGAATTGAGAATAAACGTTACAATAATTGCGGCGACGGTAATTAACATACTTATTCCCAAAGCATTTGAAAGCTTTGCATTCAGACTACTTTTTGTCATCAGAATTACAAGAATAATGAACATTTCAATAAACAAAAAAATCATTGCCTTTGAATAATGAGGAGCAGTTATTCTGTAATTGTATCCATCATTTCCGTATTTTATAGCTTTTGATTTTCCAAGAATTTTAAAATTTAAGACATATAAAACCACCATAGCAAGAATTGCAATACCGATGCTTGATAAAACCGATAAAAATGTGTTCATAGTGTTTGTTCCTTTCGTAACCGTGTTGTATTTTGTCTGTTCCGAGTTAAAGAAGTCTATTTGTTTTCATCTGCAACAGGTATTCCATTTTCTTTGCAAAACGAAACCAGCTCCTCCCTTGTGAAAATATTCATTTTTGAATTGCTTATCATAGATCTTCTTTCTTTGCCGTCCCTGTCAACAATGCTCTTTATAACTTTATATTCGTCATCTTGACCATAACATCTTGCAACATATCCAAGCATTTCTTGGATATGATTGTCCTGTTCATCGGTCAATTCATCCAATAGTCCGTCATAAAGATAACGTGCTAAGAAAAATCCGTCCTCGTCAATGCAATACTCCAGTTTATCGTAAGGCAGGTCGGGTATCTGCTTGATTTCTTCTTTTGCGTTTTCTTCTCTGATAATTTCTCCGACATTTTTAATCAATGATTTCAACTCGTCGACGGTCATATCGTTGAAGTCTTTGTCAATACTGCAGCTGATATGACGATTGCCGTTTTCATCCTCGGTTACATTGTTTAATGTATAGGAACTTCCTCCCGCTTTATTTGCTGAGCCGTTAAATAGGTTTGATAACTTATTGATAAAGCTTTTCAATGACATAATTTATTCTCCTTTGTATTTTAAGAAATAGCCGAATAAAAGTAAAACTAACTACGAATTACTCTATATTATATTTCAGAAGTTTTGTATAGTAATATATAGTGTTAACGTGAAATAAAATAATTCAAACCCTTCCTATAAAAGTTTCATGGCTTTTGAAATTTAAAATTTTTGAAAAAATCCAGTAAATTCATTTTATCATAAACCTTGACTTGATTTCTTTTTCTGTACCAAGCTCTAGATGCTGAAAATCATCTGTTTCTGTTATGAAATAATCTCCTCTGTAGCTAATTTTTATAATCACTTTTCTAATAGATCCATTTGCATCCTCTTCTTTGGTAAATGTAATTTGTAATTCATCGCAAATTATATCAACGCCTTCAATATAATATGGAAAGTCATCTCGTCGATTTTCTCCATAAAAGTCTTTTTTAGCGAGTTTAAGTGCACTTTTCAAATTAGGACATTTAGTAAAGATGAAATCTCTTTCTCCATTGCTCATCGCAAGTGTCTCCATCACATAATCAACAGTATCATCTTTCCTGTCTAAGTCATATACTGCTACAAATTTTTTATCAAAAAGCCATTTTATAATCTCTATATTTTCAATGCTATTTTCATAAATAGGCTTTTTTACATCATAATCATAATCATAAATCACATCAAACTTAATAAAGTCCTCTATCTCCCTCATTAATTTCAGTCTCTCAATAGAACTTTTCATTGGTACGGTTCTCAAAAGAATTTGAGGTGTAATATCATAAGTCGGTATAGTTAAAAGCCATAGTCCCGTAATAGTGTCACTTCTGTTTTCCTCAATATATTCTCGTGTTTTTTTCAATTGGTTGTACATATCCAAATTTACGTTTGTTTCAGAAAAAAAGGGTATGCATTTAATTTCTTCCAAAAGATGTATGTCTTCGTTCGCCTCGATTTCAAACTTATTGCCGATTTGTTCCAATTCTTCAAGTTCACTAAAATCACCCAGATTTATCATAATAAATTCTCCTTTTTTTAGTATATCAAGCATTTCTTTTGCTATGGTTGTATTATATCACAAGGACGATACATTTGAAAAGGTTAGCAAATACACAATTTTTCGAAAAATCAATCCACGATTTTATTAAAAATTGTGTACAGAAGGATCTTGACAAGAAAAAAACAGCAGATAGCATCAGTCGTTTGATACTATCTTTTTGAAAAATCGTGTACAGAAGGGTCTTGACAAGAAAAAATAGCAGATAGTATCATTTGTTTGATACTATCTGCTATTTTTGTTAACTTATAGTCTGAGATACTCCTCAATTAATAGGCGAATATCTTCATTAAAAAAATCATCATCCGACATAGAAAATAGCCCATCAAGAAATTCTGTACGCCCAGAGTCATAATTATTATACGTTTCTGACCAATAATGTTCTTCAATAAGCAAATACACCTTCCATTCCTTATCAGTAAATAGAAGTTTATTTAATATAATTTCATCTATCGGCACAAAATAATGATTACTTACTTCTGTCAATTTCCTAAACTCAATATAATTCTTTCGTTGATTACTATTAATCTCCTCTTCTTTTATAAACTCCTTGTTTAAAAATTTTCTTATTATCCTCAAATTCTGTTTAGTAAATTCTTCTTCCTGCAATAGCTTTTCACAATCATCAATTATTGGTATGTCTTTTGAAAATTGGCAATTAGATTGCTTTTTCTCAAGAGCTTTAAAAATATCATCTTTATCTTTTTCGCTCAATGAAATATATTTAAGCATATACATAAAATTACTTAAGTATCCTCGCAGAGAAAATGCAAACGGATATTTAATCACTCTCTTTTGAATTATAGTAGGTAATTTTTCAAAAAAACTTAACCCTTTGTCATATACTAAATCTATATTATATAGCTTAGATCTCTCGGTTTTTTGTACGAAATCACATTGTTTTAAAAGCTCATCATAAATTTCTTGAATATAATTTCGCATAAATACTCTGTCCTTGTTAAAATATTTAAAAATTTTAGTCATTTTTTCAATATCATCTTCTTTTAACTTAAGGATAATATGCTTTAGTTTGTCAAAAGTATTTTCATAACAACCTTGAACGTTATCTGGTTTATAAAAAACACTGTTTTTAGTTTTTTTACTTATTGCAAGTTGGGTTTGAATAAATTTGTTTAAACCATCATCATAATGGCCAACTTTAATTTCTAGCGTTTGCTCTATGTAAGGTTTTAAACCTACGCACCATAAATTCGTAAAGCATTTATTATAAAAATCTTCAACTAAACAAATAATCACATCGATAGTTATATTGTCCTTTATTTGAGTAAGCTTTTCAAAAATAGAGAAAACGTAGTTTAAACTTTTTATAAGTTTAGGAGAGTTGAAGAAATCAAAAGAAAAAAAATCATCTAAAGTTACTATACATTCAGAAGAATTTATATAATCCTTGATAAAATCAAAATCGAATATATCCAAAAAATTAACAGTCAATTCTAATAAGGCGGTCTTAACTTTGCTATGCACATTATCTATAATTGGTTCAACCATTCTATACAAATTATTGTTTATACACGCTACAATCTTTTCGTTTTTAACCGTTGCAACGCCATTTACTAAGTATGTAAACAGAATGCTATTTTTTTGATTATTTTTCGTCGAATTATCGGAAAAATCTAAATCAATCATAAAATCTTCCGGTAGCAATATTCTTTGAATATTCTTTAATATCTGTAACTGTTGTTCTGTGCTCCAACATCTGAATTCAATCACGTTAGCGGTATATTTTTTTTTTCGACCAGAAACATTCGTACGATCTAAATTTAATATCTCCCCTAATATTGCTTTGTTTTCTCCTATTGTTGGAAACTTATTTAATATATAATTGATGAGTTTATAAAAATTGTCAGAATTAATATGATAATAAAAATAATTGCCATGTAGATTAAATCGCGATCTTCTATCAATGTATTCATTCACATTTTTTATAGTTTCTGAAGTCAAACTTTTATCCATAGACAAATTTGTATCTTCTCCTATTAACTTTATCCACTCACCAATTGTTCCTTTTTTCAATTTACACTCATCTTCAATATCTTTATGAAGTATATTATAATCATCAATATTTTTTTTTAAGTCTTTCAAAAAATTTAGTTTTTTATTTTTCTCAAAATTTTTTTGTGATTCCTTTTGAGTAATTTCACATTCCATAAGTCAACTCCCCCTGTTAATTACTACTATTAATTCTTTAATTAAACACTAAATCCGTGAAGTTCTTCTATTTTATACTAAAATAAATTTAAAACATTTATAAAACTATTGAAATTTTATAAGATTCTTTAAAATCTTGTATTTCTAAAGACATGAAACCTACATTTAAATGATGCTATTTCATATTAGTATTATTTGTGGAACGAAATTTATAGAAATGTTTGGCAGACTATTGTAATGATAACATCTGCCCGATCAGATTGTTTTTGATATGAGAGTACATTAAACCACTGGCTGTTCCATGAGGTTTTCCTTTCAGACATCCGATACTTCCGAAAACCCAGAATGCATCTTTGGCTCTAGACACAGCAACATTCATCAGATTCTTATTACCATCTATAAATCCACAATTATCTTCGCTGCCATACACAGTTGAAAAAATAATAATCCGTCGCTCTGCACCTTGAAATATATGAACTGTTCCGACTTCAATGATTTTCTCTGCATTTGGAATATCCGTACAATACTCTCGTATAGCACTTTTGAGTCTTTTTGTCTGTGCTTTGAACGGAGTGATAACAGCGAGAATGTTTTTTCTGTCCTCGTTGTGATATTGGGAACAAATCTTTTCAAAATTCCGATTTAGCCATTTTGCTATTTCTTCGGCTTCATGCTTATTCGCACGGCTGTTTCCGTCTTTTTCGGCATGGTCAATCGGAATATCGTGATACCCCATACAAGGCAGTTTGCAATCACTAACGCCACGCAGAGGTTCAAGATGTCCCTCGTATAATAGTTCGTTGCAGTACAAGATAATCT